>JAVXDN010000001.1:0-52975 GCA_036658935.1 Bacilli bacterium
GAGAAATAATTTACATTAAATTGATTACATGATATAATTTTATGCCGTGGAGGGTTAAATATGGAAGATACAATAGTTGCAATTGCTACCAGTGCTGGAATTGGAGCAATTAATATAATTAGACTTAGTGGAAGCAATACTTTTTCAATAGTTTCAAAGGTATGTGATAAAGATGTTGATAGTTTTGTAAGTAATTCTATTAATTATTGTCATATTATTTTTAATAATGAAGTTATTGATGAGGTTTTAATTTCTGTATTTAGAGGTCCTAAATCTTATACAAAAGAAGATATAATTGAAATAAATACTCATGGAGGATATGCTGCAACGAATAAGGTATTGGCTGTTTTATTAGAGAATGGTGCGAGAATGGCACAACCAGGAGAATTTATTAAAAGAGCTTTCTTGAATGGTAGAATTGATTTGACTCAAGCAGAAGCCGTAGGCGATATTATAAATGCTAATACTGAAAATGCTAGAAAAGTTGGTGTGGCAGGGCTTACTGGAAAAATTTCAAAATTAGTTAATGATTTAAAGTCTGATATTATCAAAATAAATTCAAATATTCAGGTTAATATAGATTATCCAGAGTATGAGGATGAAGTTCAGGTTACTAATACTATGTTAAAAGAAAAAATATCTTGTATGAAAAAACAGTTGTTTGAGATTATTAATAATAGTAAGAATGTTCTAATCACGAAAAATGGTATTAATGTAGCTATAATTGGTAGCCCAAATGTTGGCAAAAGCAGTTTACTTAATAATTTAATTGGTGAAAATAAAGCGATAGTTACTGATATAGCTGGTACTACGAGAGATATTGTTGAGGGAAAGATTATTGTTGAAGGTATTGAAATTAATTTAATAGATACTGCTGGAATAAGAGATACCGATGATAAAGTAGAGAAGATTGGTGTTAGTAAAAGTTACGAGGTATTAAGTAAAGCAAATTTAGTATTAATGGTAATAGATATTAATACTAAAATTTCTGCTTTCGAAAAAAACATTTTAGAGAAAATTGATAGAGAAAAATCTATTATAGTTTTAAATAAATCAGATTTAAAAAATAATTGTGATTATGATTTTTCTTTATATAATACTGTGGAAACTACTGCTATTTCTCAAAATGGAACTCATAAATTGGTTGAAAAGATTAAAGATATGTTTAAGTTTGATAAATTAAAAGTTAATGATTATAGTTATGTTTCTAACGCTAGACAAGAAGCTATTATTAATCAAGCATATAATATGATTTTAGATATTGAAAAAAGTGTTAATAATAATGTTCCTGTTGATTTAATTGAGATTGATCTGCAGGTTTTATGGGAAAAATTAAGTGAAATTACTGGTGAGGTTTATCAAATAGAATTACTTGATAATATCTTTAAGAATTTTTGTTTAGGAAAGTAGATGAAATAATTATGTATGATGTTATTGTTATAGGTGGTGGACATGCAGGCTGTGAAGCTTGTTTAGCGTCTGCTCATATGGGCTTAAAAACTTTACTTATTACTTCTAATTTTAATAATATAGCTGATATGCCTTGTAATCCTTCAATTGGAGGTTCAGCTAAAGGAATAGTTGTTAGAGAAATAGATGCTTTAGGTGGAGCAATGGGAGAAGAAGCAGATAAGTCTCTTTTACAAATGAAGATGCTTAATAGTTCTAAAGGTCCTGGAGTTAGATCTCTTAGATGTCAAGCTTCTAAAACTACATATCCTAAAAATATGTTAAGATTATTAAATAACACAGATAATCTATCATTATTAGAAGATATGGCTAAGGAAATTATAGTTACTAATGGAATAATTACTGGAATAAAGCTTGAAAGTGATATAATTTTAAATTCAAAGAAAGTAATTATTACAACTGGAACTTATTTAAATTCTGATATTATGAGAGGACATGAAAAACATAAAGGTGGACCTCATGGAGAGAAAAGTTCTTTATATTTAAGCGATAGTTTAGAAAAAAACGGATTAACTATAATTAGATTAAAGACAGGTACTCCTCCTAGAGTATTAAAAAGTTCTATTAATTATGATGAAGTTCAAAAAGAAGATGGAGATAAAATACGTTTGTCTTTTAGTAATTTTTATCCAACTACTTATAATATTGAAGAACAAATACCTTGTTATTTAACTTATACAAATGAAAACACTCATAAATTAATATTAGATAATTTGAAAAAATGTGCATTATATAGCGGATTAATTAAAGGTGTTGGTCCTAGATATTGTCCCTCTATAGAAGATAAGATAGTTAAATTTAGAGATAAGGACAGACATCAAATATTTTTAGAACCTGAAAGAGAGAATGGAGAAGAAATATACGTTGGTGGATTTTCAACAACTATGCCAGAAGAAATCCAGGAAGAACTTTTACATACTATGAACGGTCTTAAAAATGCTATTATAACAAAATATGGGTACGCGATTGAGTATGATGCTATAGATCCAACCTCTTTGCAAATGACTTTGGAAAGCAGAATTATTAAGAATTTATATACAGCAGGACAAATTAATGGAACTAGTGGTTATGAAGAAGCTGCAGCTCAAGGATTAATAGCAGGTATTAATGCCTCTTTATCACTTCTTGGAAGAGAACCTTTAATTTTAAAAAGAAATGAGGCATATATTGGAGTTTTAATAGATGATCTAATTAATAAAGGTATAACAGAACCTTATAGATTATTAACTTCAAGGGCAGAGTTTAGATTGTTATTAAGACACGATAATGCTTCTACAAGACTTACTCCAATAGGTAGAAAAATCGGTCTTATTAATGATGAAAAATGGAATATTTTCGAAAATATTACAAATGAAAAAAATATGTTAAAAGAAAAATTATCTAGTATTATTATAAAACCTTCTAAAGAAATAAACAAATATTTAAATAATCTTAATTCTTCGGATTTATCTTCATCAATAAAGGCAATTAATTTATTAAAGAGACCTGATGTTACTATATCTTCCCTACTTTCTTTTCTTAAAATAGATTATAATTCTGAAGTAGCAGATTCTATAGAAATTGATGTTAAGTATGCTGGGTATATAGATAAAACTACTAGAGAAGCTGAAAAATTAATTAATTTGGAAGATAAAAAAATACCAAATGATATTAATTATGATAATGTTAAAAATATTGCTACTGAAGCTAGGCAAAAATTCACAAAGATAAAACCATTAACTATAGGACAGGCTTCTAGAATTAGTGGTGTTAATCCTTCTGATATTACTATGTTGTTAGTTTATTTGAAAAAGGAGTATCCGTATGTTTGAAAATGAGTTTATAGATAGTTTAAAAGAAATTAACATAATTCTAGATTCTAAACAATTAGATATGTTTAAAATATATAAAGATGAATTAATTATTTGGAATGATAAGTTTAATTTAACTTCTATAGTTTCGGAAGAAGAAATATATTTAAAGCATTTTTATGATTCAATATTATTGTCTATAGCATATGAGTTTAATACTGAGACAAAGTTATTGGATATTGGTACAGGAGCTGGATTTCCAGGTATTGCGTTGAAAATTGTATTTCCTCTTATAAATTTAACTTTAGTAGAATCAAATAATAAAAAATGCGGATTTTTAAATAATATTATTTCTAAACTTCAATTAACTAATATAAATGTTATTTGTTCTAGAGCTGAGGAGTTAGATAAAAAATATAGAGAATATTTTGATGTTGTAACTTCAAGAGCAGTCGCTAATATATGTATATTAAGCGAACTTAGTTTACCTTTTCTTTCTGTAGGAGGATTATTTCTTCCTATGAAAGGTAATATTGAGAATCCAATTGACTTCAATGAGATTTTATTAAGATATGGTGCTAAGGAAGAAAAAACTATTACTTATAATTTATCAATAATTAATGCTGTAAGAAGTATTCCTGTGATTAGAAAAATAAATAAAACAAGTTTAATATATCCAAGAGAATATAAACAAATAGTAAAAGAATTTAAACAATAAATAGTTGTTTTATTGCTTGTGCTCATGTGATATTTATAGTAAAATATAATAAGAAATAAGGAGAAAAATATGAAGATAACTAATGTTGAAATACATAAGATTAATAATGAGACTTCAAGGTTAAAAGCTACTGTAAATGTTGTGATAGATGATTGTTTTGCTGTTAAGGATATTAAAATTATTAGTGGTCCTGATAGAATGTTTTTACAAATGCCAGGAAAAAAATTACCTAATGGAGAATTTAAAGATATTGCTCATCCTATTAATAAAGAAGCAAGAGAGATGTTTGAAACGACTATTTTAGAAGCATATAATAATTATAGTGAAGAATAAAATAAAATTATAGATATTATAGTTTTTTTTTAGTTTTTTTCATATACTTTATTTAGGAGGACTTTATGGATAAGAATCATGATATAGAACATACATTTAATCATAGTATACAAGTTAATGATAGAAAAACTGCTGTAATAGCAGGAGTAAAAAAGCTGGAAAATTTTGATAACACGGAGTTTTATTTAGAGAGTGTACAAGGATTCATTTTAATTAAAGGAGAGGAACTTGAACTTATAAAATTAGATACTTTTGCTGGTACTTTATCTTTAAAAGGAAAAATTAATTCAATAATGTATTTAGAAAATGGTAATAAAAAACAAAAAGGTGAAAGCGTAATAGCTAAATTATTTAAATAATGGCACTCGATGAACAAATACTCTCTTTTATATTTTCTTTTTCATATGGAGTTATTTTAAGTTATTTATATAATATTAATTATGAGTTTATATATAAAACCCCTATTCATTATAAAATTCTTATAAATATATTATTTTTTGTTGATGTTTTTCTTATTTACTTTTTACTTATTAGTAGAATTAATGGTGGTATTATTCATATTTATTTTATATTAGTATTAATTTTATCATTTTTAATTTTTACAAGTAAATTTTCTTATCTTAAGAATAAATTAAAACTATTAGTAAAGAAAAGTGTAAACAATACAAAAGTTAGTGGAAAAATAAATAAAAAATAGATATGATGTAGACAATATGGAGGATTATATGAAAAGAGTTACAAAAAAAGATAAAAGAAGACTTTTAATATTAACTGTTATTTTCATACCTTTATTATGCATATTTGTTTGTTCTATGGCTTCTTGTTGGGCTCAGATTTATAAAAATGTGAAGGAAACTAATCTTCTTAAAGTAAAATATGCTTCTATCTTAGAGGAAGAAGAAAATTTAAAAAGTGAAATAAAAAAATTACAAGATCCGGAATATGTAGCTAGGTATGCAAGAGAAAAATATCTTTATTCTAAAGATGGTGAATTAATTATTAAAATAAATTAAATTAAATGTGTAAGTATGGTGTAAAAACTGTACTTTTCTTATGTAATTTGCTAGAATAGGTAAATATGGAAGTGAAAAAATAATGAAAGAAGCTTATGAATTTATTATCAAAAAAAGTGGTATAAAACGTGGAGATACAGTAGTTGTATCTTGTTCTTCAGGGCCGGATTCTATGGCTTTATTATATTTTATGAATCAGATTAGAAAAGAGTTAGATTTAGTTCTGATTTGTGCTCATGTGAATCATAATGTGAGAGCTGAAAGTGCTGAAGAGAAAGAATATCTTGAACAATATTGTAAAGATGAAGATATAATTTTCGATTGTTATAAAATAGAGAACTATAGTGAAGACAATTTTCATAATGAAGCTAGAGTTATTAGATATGCTTATATGGATAGAGTTTGTAAGAAGTTTAATTCACATTTTTTACTAACCGCTCATCATGGGGACGATTTAATGGAAACAATTCTTATGAGAATTGTTAGAGGGTCTACTTTAAAAGGATATAGTGGATTTTCTAGAATTATGCAAAAGGAAGACTATCATATTATCAGACCTTTTATTAAGGTTACTAAAGCTGAATTAATTGAATATGATAAGGAACATAATGTTAAATATTACTTTGATAAAACAAATGCAAGTGATGCTTATACAAGAAATAGATATAGAAAGTATGTATTACCTTTTTTAAAGAATGAAGATCCTCATGTAAATCTAAAATTTTATAAGTATAGTGAAGTTTTACTAGAATGTAATGAATATTTAGAAGAGGAAGCTAAGAAACAAACTTTAAAAGTGCTTAAAGATGGAATTCTAGAGATTGATAAATTTAAGGAACTTAAGCATATTATTCAGGTTAAAATTATATATGGTATTCTTGAAAAAATATATAATGATGATTTACTTATTATAAGTGATTCGCATGTTGATTTAATTTTTGATTTAATTAATTCTTCAAAGGCCAATAGCAAGATACATTTACCTAATAATGTTATTGTAAATAAAGCATATAATAATTTATCTTTTACATTTTGTGAAGAAGAAAAAAATAGTTACGAGATTGAGATTACTTCTTTAATTACTTTACCTAATGGAAAGAATATAGAAATAGCATCTTCTTGTGATTGGACTGATAACTATTGTACTAGGTTTAGTAACAAAGATGTTAAATTGCCTTTGTATGTTAGAAATAGAGCTATTGGGGATAAAATGGATGTTAAAAATATGATAGGTAAAAAGAAGGTTGGAAACATTTTTATTGATGAGAAGATTAATTTCGATGAAAGACAACTTTGGCCTATAGTTTGTGACTCGGATGAGAACATTGTTTGGATACCAGGAATAAAAAAAAGCAAGTTTGACAAGGATATTAATGAAGAGTATGATATAATACTTAGATATTATTAAAGGAGGAAATTAATGATAAAAAATAAGAACAGTGTTATAAAGAATTCTGTGCCATATGTAGCTTTATTTGTAGTAATATTATTTACTATTATATTTTTTAATATGAATGGAAAGAAAGTTAATAATCTTACTTACAATGATTTTTCTAGTTATTTGACCGGACAAAAAGTAAGTGAATTAGTAGTAACTCCTAAAAGTGGTAGTGGAGTTTATAGTTTAACTGGTAAGTTGAAAACTTATAAGGATAATGAAACATTTGAGTTAATAGTTCCATTAACTGATTCAGTTATTACTGATATATTATCAACTGCTAAAGAACAAAATTTAGTTGTTAATGTAAAAGGAAATCCTGAAGGAAATACTTGGATGATTATTATTATGAATCTACTTCCAATAGTTTTATTTGGTGGACTTGCAATTTTCTTAATAGGTAAAATGACTTCTTCTAATAAAGGATCATTTGATTTTGGTAAGAGTAAGGCTAAACTTAATGAAGAAGGAAATAAGACAACATTTAAAGATGTAGCTGGATTAGTTGAGGAAAAAGAGGAAGTTCAAGAACTTATAGATTTTCTAAAGACTCCTAAGAAGTTTCAAAGATTAGGTGCTAGAATACCTAAAGGAGTTTTATTAGTTGGTCCTCCAGGAACTGGAAAGACTTTATTAGCTAGAGCAGTTGCGGGAGAAGCTAAAGTACCTTTTTACTTTATTAGTGGATCAGATTTCGTTGAATTATTTGTTGGAGTTGGAGCTAGCCGTGTAAGAGATATGTTTAAAGAAGCAAAACAAAATGCACCTTGCTTAATATTTATAGATGAAATAGATGCTGTTGGAAGACAAAGAGGAACAGGTGTTGGTGGAGGTCATGATGAACGTGAACAGACACTTAACCAATTACTTACAGAAATGGATGGATTTGGAGCTAATGAAGGTATAATTATTATAGCTGCAACTAATAGACCAGATGTACTCGATCCTGCATTACTTCGTCCAGGAAGATTTGATAGACAAGTAACTGTGGGACTTCCTGATGTTAACGAAAGAGAAGATATATTGAAAGTTCATGCTAGAAATAAAATATTTGGAACTGATATTAAGCTTAAAAGAATTGCTCAAAGAACACCGGGATTCAGTGGTGCAGATCTTGAAAATTTACTTAATGAAGCTGCTCTTTTAGCAGTAAGAAGAAATAAGGAATCTATTTCTATGGATGAAATTGATGAAGCAAATGATAGAGTTCTTATGGGACCTGCTAAAAAGAGTAGAAAAATCACAGAATTTGAGAAAAAAGTTGTTTGTTTTCATGAGGCTGGACACGCCGTTTTAGGTATTGAATTACCTAATGGAGAAGAAGTTCATAAGATTACTATTATTCCAAGAGGTATGGCTGGAGGATATACTCAAACTTTACCTAAGGAAGAAAAAACTATGGTTTATACTAAAAATGAGTTATATCAACAAATAGTTTCATTACTTGGTGGTCGTGTTAGTGAAGAATTATTCTTAGATGAAATGAGTACAGGTGCTAGTAATGATTTCAAGAGAGCTACTAAGATAGCTAGAAGTATGGTTACTGAATATGGTATGAGTGATTTAGGTCCTGTTCAATATGAAGAACCTAATGGTGAAGTATTCTTGGGTAGAGATTATACTAAGTCTAGAAATTATTCTGATGCTATTGCTCTTGAAATAGATCAAGAAGTTAGAAAAATAATTGATATATGTTATAAACAAGCTAAAGAAATATTATCTAAAAATAAAGATTTGGTTTCTCTTTTAGCTGATACTTTAAATACTAAAGAAACTTTAACTAAAGAAGAAATTGAAAAGATAGTTGAAGGATATAGAAAAGGGATAAAAAAAGTAAAAGTTGAAAGTAGTAAAAAGACAACTGATAAGAATGTTAAAGAATTAAAGGAAGATAAATAATATCTTTCCTTTTTTTATATCAATTACCTACTTTTTCTAATTACTTTGTTATTGTCTTAAAGGGTGTCTCGGTGTATAATATTAATAGTACATTTTAAAGAATTGTGAGGTAAAGATTATGGGTAAAGTAATATCATTGGTTAATCAAAAAGGTGGAGTAGGAAAAACAACAACAAGTATTAATTTATCTAGTTCTTTAGGGTATTTAGGAAAAAAAGTATTATTAATAGATTTAGATCCGCAAAGTAATAGTACTACTGGCCTTGGGGTTAATAAAGCTACTGTAAATAATAGTATATATGAAGTTATTACAGGAAATTGTGATGTAAAAGATGCTGTTATTAAAACTAAATTCAAAAATTTGAGTATTATTCCTGCTATGATTAATTTAGCGGGGGTTGATATAGAGTTAGTGCAAAGAGGTATAAAAAGTGAAGAGTTTAAGATTGGAGATCAACTTAAATTAGCTATTGATACTATTAAAGATGAATATGATTTTATTATTATAGATTGTCCTCCATCTTTAGGACTTTTGACAACAAACGCTTTAGCAGCATCCAATAGTGTGTTAATACCAGTTCAGTGTGAGTATTTTGCATTAGAAGGAGTTACACAATTACTTAATACTATAATTCTTACTCAAAATAAGATTAATCCATCTCTAGATATTGAAGGAGTTTTATTAACTATGTTAGATGGGAGAACATTGCTTGGGTTAGAAGTTGTAGAAGATGTTAGAAAATTTTTCAAAGAGAAAGTATTTAATACTATTATACCTAGATTGGTAAAATTAGTAGAAGCTCCATCTCATGGAGAACCAATACTTGAATATGATCCTGACTGTAGAGGTGCACTAGCATACTTAAATTTAGCAAAGGAAGTGATTGATAGAAATGGAACAAACAAAGAGGAAAGCTCTAGGCAAAGGGTTGGAGCAACTATTTAGTAATGAAACTTTTAATCTAGATGAATTTGAAAGGAATATTGTTGAGTCTTCAAATAAAGAAGATGTTATTCAAGTGCTTTTATCAGAATTAAGAAATAATCCTTATCAACCTAGACAGGTTTTTGATGAAGATAAATTATCAGAACTTGCTGAGTCAATTAAAACTTACGGAGTAATTGAACCAATTATTATTAAGAAGAGTATTAAAGGATATGAAATAGTGGCTGGGGAAAGAAGAGTTTTAGCAAGCAAAAAAGCCGGACTTGATAAGATACCTGCTATTATAAGAGATTTTACAGATGATGAAATGATGGAAATAGCATTGCTTGAAAATATTCAAAGAGAAAATTTAAATATAATGGAAGAAGCAGATGCTTATAAAAATATTATTGAAAAGTTAGGTCTTACACAAGAGGAAATGGCGAAAAAAATAGGTAAAAGTAGAAGTTATGTTACTAATGCTTTAGGACTATTAAAATTACCAAGAAGTGTTAGGGCTTTAGTTTTAGAAGGTACAATATCTATGGGACATGCAAGAGTATTAAGTAAACTTGAAGATGAGGATAAAATAATTGAATTATCAAATTCTATTGTTAAAAATGCTACTAGTGTTAGAGATTTAGAAGAATTAGTTAATAATCCTTTGTATATTAGAAAGTCACCTAATAAAAAAGAAGTTAAAGATAATAAATATGATTATGTAGAGACTATTATGAGAGAAAAAATCGGTACTCGTGTTAAGATTAATTCTAAAAATATTACAATACCTTATGATAGCGAAAAAGATTTAGAAAGAATATTAGAAATATTAAATATATCTATAAATATGGAGTGATGTGTATGATAGAGTTTATTAAGTCAAATGTAATTTATTATGGTTTATTTAGAGCTGTGTGCTATATTGCTCTAGGAGTACTTGTTTATTATTTAGCTAAGCTTTTATTATCTAAAGGTATGAGTATTAGTTTAAATAATAAGAAAGTTAATATTAAAAGGAAGAACACTGTTATTAAATTACTTATGAATATTTTGAAATATGCAATTATAGTTGTTGTGTTATTAGCTCTTCTTAGTATAATTGGAGTTAATGTAACCGCTATTGTTGCTTCTCTAGGTATTGCAGGATTAGTTGTCGGTTTTGCTTTAAAAGGAACTATTGAAGATTTAGTAAGCGGAATCTTTATTATAATTGATAGCCAATATGAAGTTGGAGATTTTATTGAGGTTGATGGATTTATTGGAGAAGTTATTGAGTTAGGTCTTAAAACTACTAAGATAAAAAGAGCTACTGGAGAAGTTAAAATAGTGTCTAATAGTCTAATAAAGAATTTAGTTAATTATTCAAAGCAAAATTCAGTTGCAATATGTGAAGTTGGTATAGCTTATGAAGAAGATGTTGATAAAGCAATTAGTGTTTTGAATAAGCTTGTTACTAAAATAAAAAAGATTTCTCATGTTAAGGGTAGCGTAGAAGTTCTTGGAGTTCAAGATTTATCTTCATCTTGTGTTATATTAAGACTTACAGCAGAAACTGATTCTATGGAGCAATATGGTGTTAGAAGAGAAATACTCAGATTGATTAAAAATGAATTTGATAAACAAAGTATAAAGATACCTTATCCTCAAGTAGAGGTGCATAATGGATAAAAGATATAAACTAGGGAGCATAGTGATTATGAAAAAACCTCACGCATGCCAAACTAATTTATGGAAAATCGTTAGAGATGGTGTTGATATTAAACTAGAATGTGTACATTGTAAGCATGTTATTATGTTGGATAGATTAGAATTTGAAAAAAAACTTAAAAAGGTGGAAGAATAAATGAAAGAAAAAATGAAAAAATTTAAGTTAAGTCCAATAATGACTTTTATTATACTTATATTTGGGACTTTATTACTAAGTTGGATCTTATCTTTATTTAATGTTCAAGCTGAATATAGTACAGTTAATACTTCAACTAAAGAACTTACTAATAATGTTGTTCAAGTTGAGAATTTATTAAGTTTATCTGGACTTAAGTATATTGTAACTAGTGCAGTTAGTAATTTTGTTAATTTCACACCTTTATCTATGTTAATTATTACATTGATTGGTATTGGAGTTATGGAATGGACAGGATTTACTAAAACATTTTTTACTATAATTACTCAAACATTTAAGAAAAATACTATTACTTTTTGGTTGATATTTTTAAGTATTTTATCTTCTATACTAGGAGATTACGTTTTTGTTATATTATTACCTATTGGGGCTTTGCTATTTAAATATGGTCATAGAAATCCATTAGGTGGAATAATTGCTACATTTGCTGGAGTTTCTTTTGGATATGGCGTTAACGTGTTTATGAGTTCAATTGACAGTAGTTTAATGTCTATTACTTTAAATGCTGCGACTATTTTAGATGCAAAATATTTAATAAATAATTTTTATGGTATATTTATTATGTTAGCTGCATTAATTATTATGTCTATAGTTATGACAAGAATTACTGAAAAAATGATTATGCCAAAATTAGGTAAATATGAATTTGATGAAATAGAAACATTGGATAAAGTTAATTTATCTAATAGAGAATTAAGAGGATTAATTGTTGGTATAGCTGCAGGACTTATATATATATTGGTTATAGCTTATATGATTATTCCTGGACTTCCTTTATCTGGAGGACTTCTTGATAATGGTGGAGAGTTTTATATAGATAAATTATTTGGACCTAATAGTCTGTTTAATCAAGGATTTATATTTATTATTACAATGTTCTTTATAGTAATAGGTTTCTTTTACGGAGTGTTTTCTAAATCGATAAAAAATAATAAAGATGTTACAGATTCTTTAGCTTTTTCATTAGATGGAATTGGTAGTATATTAGTTCTTATATTTGTGGCTTCTGTATTTATCGGTGTATTTAAGAAGACTAATATTGGCTTAGTACTTACTGCTGGATTATCTAATTTGATTGGAACATCTAATTTCACTGGAATAGGACTTATTTTACTTTTATTTGGCATCGCTATATTAAGTAATTTATTCTTAACAAGTTCTCCTTTGAAATGGGCAATTTTATCTGGAATTACTGTTCCGGTATTTATGAATGCTAGTCTATCTCCGGAATTTGCACAAATAATATTTAGTGCTGGATCTAGTGTTACTATGGGACTTACACCATTAATGGCATATTTCGTTATTTATATTGCATTTTTAGAGAAATATAATAAGAGTGAAACTATTACTTTATTTGGAAGTTTAAGATATTTAGCTCCTTATAGTGTTGCAGTTTGTATAATTTGGTTCATTTTACTAATTGGATGGTATATTACTGGTATACCCCTTGGTATTGAAACTTTAACAGGAGTAATGTATGTCGCTTAAAGCAGGTATAGTTGGATTACCAAATGTAGGGAAAAGCACTTTATTTAATGCAGTTACAAAAAAACATATTTTAGCTGAAAATTATCCTTTCGCTACTATAGATCCAAATGTTGGCGTTGTTAGTGTACCTGATAAAAGATTAGATATTTTAAATAATATGTATATCCCTAAGAAATTGATTTCAACTCAATTTGAGTTTATTGATATAGCGGGTCTTGTAAAAGGTGCATCAAAAGGAGAAGGATTAGGTAATAAGTTTTTATCTCATGTAAGAGAAGTTGATGCTATTATTGAAGTAGTTAGATGTTTTGATAATAAAGATATTATTCATGTAGAAGGATCTGTTGATCCTTTAAGAGATGTTGATATTATAAATATAGAACTAATTCTAAGTGATATGGAAATAGTGGATAACAGAATATCTAAGATAGAAAAAAAAGCTATTACTACTAATGACAAGGATGGATTAAGAGAGTTAAATATATTAAAAAAATGTCAAGAAAATTTAGGAAAAGGTATTCCTTTAAGAAGTATAGGTCTAGAGAAAGAGGAAATAGAAGTTATTAAATCATATAATTTTATTACTTTAAAACCTATTATATATCTTGCTAATGTGGATCAAATGGATTTAGTGACTAAAACTAATCCTTATATAGAAGTTTTAGAAAAAGTCGCTTTAGAAGAAAATGCTCCTATAATAATTATGTGTACTGAGATAGAAAGTGAACTTGCAGAATTAGATGATACTGAAAAAAACGAGTTTTTAAATGAAATTGGAATTGATGAAAGTGGACTCGATAAATTAATTAAAACAACTTATGAATTACTTGGTCTTAAGACATTTTTTACAGTTGGAAGTGATGAAGTCAAGGCATGGACTTTTATTGATGGAATGAAAGCTCCTGATTGTGCAGGAATTATTCATACTGATTTTAAAAAAGGTTTTATTAGAGCTGAGGTAATTAGTTATGAAGATTTAATTAGTTGTGGTAGTGAATTAAAAGTCAAAGAAGCAGGTAAAGCTAGAGTCGAAGGTAAAGAATATATTATGAAAGATGGAGACATTTGTCATTTTAGATTTAATGTTTGAATAATTGAGAAAAACGTGTATAATATTCTTTAGAAGAAGAAGGAGGTATTGTGGAGAAATATTGTGTTAATTGTGGTGCCAAAATAACTGAAGATCAAGATGTATGCTTGAAATGCGGTAGAAACTTGAAAAATGTTTCAAAAATTCAATTTACTGGTAAATCTAAAGTTGCTGCTGGATTATTAGCCTTATTTTTCGGAGTATTTGGTGTTCATAATTTTTACTTAGGTTATAATTCTAAAGGAGCAACTCAATTAGTATTAACTATTGTAGGATTTATTCTTTGTATAGTTATAATTGGTATATTTATGGTTGTTGCTGTAGAAATATGGGCTTTTGTAGAAGCTATTATGATTTTTTGCGGTAATATTAAAGATGCAGATGGAAATGAATTAATTAATTAAGGAGAGAAAAAATGGAAAAAAATTGTGTTAGTCATGAAGATGAAATAAAAGATGATAAGAAAGTTTCTTCTAATAGTAATGAAGAAACTAATAGTTCTACTGTAAATTATATAAATAGAAAAGATATTAAATCAAGAGCATCTAAGATACTTGAAAACAATTTATGGAATATATTTAAACCAAGTTTATTATTGATATTGATATCAGTTCTTTATACATTTTTATTAACAATATTTAAAGTTGATATTAATGATAAATTTTATGTAATTTATGAATTTATATATAGTCTTGTTGTTACACCAATAACTGTAGGAATATGTGCTTATACTTTAGCTATAATCAGAAAAAAACCTTTTTCTTTAAAATTAGTGTTTTCTGAATATAAAAATGTAGTTATAATAGTACTTACTTCTATTTTAGTATTTGTATTTACATTTCTATGGACTTTACTATTAGTTGTACCTGGAATAATAGCATCTCTAAGTTATTCACTTGTTTATTATTTATTAGCTGATAAAGATAAAGGTGGAACTGATACTATATCTAAAAGTAAATATATGATGAAAGGATATAAAGGAAATTATTTATTATTTAATCTTAGTTTCATTCCTTGGATACTATTAGTTATTATTACTTTTGGTATAGCTTCTATATATGTTGTACCTTATATGAATGTATCTCAAGCTTTATATTATGAAGAACTTAAAAAAATTAAATCAATAAAAATTGACTAATATATAAATATATATTAGTTTTTTTTTCATATAATATATCATTATTATGTTGTTTACATACAACGGTCTGATATGTTATAATACATGTGAGCGAAAGCTCCTTGTTTCTTATAAAGTTAAGAAACCATTTGACCATAAGGAGGTGTAAAGATATGAATAAATATGAAATAATGTTTATCGTGAAAGCTGATTTAGGAGAAGAAGAAGGACAAAAAACTGCAAAAGATTTTGAAGAAATTTTAACTTCTTATAAAGCTACTATTGAAAACTCAAAAGATATGGGTGTTCAAAGATTAGCTTATCCAATTAAAGATGCTGTTAGAGGAAATTATCACGTGCTAAATGTTACTGCTTCTGCAGAAGCTATTAAAGAATTTGATAGAAAAGCTTTAATAGATGAAAGAATACTTAGACATTTAATTATTAAGGACGGTGAATAAATATGAATAAAGTTGCATTAATAGGAAGAATTACTAAGGATTTAGAGTTAAAAGTTACAGGTTCTGGACTTGCAACATTAAGATTTTCTTTAGCTATAAATAGAATTGTTAAAAATAAAGATGGAAAATATGATGCAGATTTTATCAATTGTGTAGCTTTTGGAAAAACAGCAGAAATAATTAGTAAATACTGTTTTAAAGGATCTCAAATAGCTATTGAAGGAAGAATTCAAACTGGTAGTTATGATGCACAAGATGGAACTAAAAGATATACTACAGATGTAGTCGTTGATAGATTAGAACTTTTAGGTTCTAAGAAAGATAATGAAACAAATTTAAATGTAAATGTTGATTCAAGTTTTGAATATGCTTCTAATGTAGATGGACCTAGTCAATACACTGGAATAGATGTTCCAAATGATAACCCATTTAAAGACTTTGGAAATGAAGTTACTTTAAGTGACGATGATTTACCATTTTAGAAAGGAGATATTATGGGAGAGTTTTATCCAAGAAAAAAGAAAATTTGCCAGATGTGTGCTGGTAAAGGAGTAGATTATAAAGATGTTAAAATAATTTTAAAATATATTAATGAAAAGGGCAAGATATTACCTAGAAGAATGACAGGTGCTTGTGCTAAACATCAAAGATATATAGCTACTCAAGTTAAAAGAGCTAGATTTATGGCTTTAATACCTTATGTTAAATAAAAACTTAAAATAATAATTTTTAAGTTTTTTTATATAAAAAAGCTAATAATATCAGTCGTTATTATCAGCCATAAATATTAATCTTAATAATTGTAGAATACTTGTCAGTAATCCAGCTACATATGTAAGTGCAGCTGCTTTTAACATAATTGTAGATCCATTAATATCTGAAGTAGTTGTATCTTTTATATTTTTCATCTCTTTTAGTGCTCTAGATGAAGCATTAAATTCAACTGGAAGTGTTATTAATTCAAAAAGTACTCCTATACTTACAAGTATAATACCAATCCAAACTAAATTAGTTATTGATGATATAAATCCAATTAATATTACAAAGTATGCTATATTAGATGTGAAATTTACTATAGGAACTAAAGTTCCTCTTATTTTAAAGAATAAATAATTATCTTTATCTTGTAATGCATGCCCTACTTCGTGAGAAGCTACTGCTATAGAAGCAACTGTATCACTTTTATATACAGATGAGGATAATTTAATAGTCTTTCTTCTTGGATCATAATGATCAGTTAGCATACCTTTGGTTTCTAAAATTAATATATCTTTTAGACCATTTTTATCTAATATTTCTCTAGCGATATCATAACCTGTTTTATTTGAATCGTTTTTAATTTTTGAATATTTGGAGTATGAACTATTTATATATAGTTGTGCACATACTGGGATTATTAATATTATAATCAAAAATAATATGTCGTTCATTTAATTCCTCTTTTCTATAAAATATTTTTTTCTACTAATTGTTGTCTTAATTTATCAGCTTCTTCATATTTAGCTTCTTTTCTTAAGTTAATCCAATTATTATATAAATTATTATCTTCAACACTTAAATCTTTTAATTCGTATTTTAGTCCTAAAATATAATTTATAATTATTATTTTATCGTAGTTTTGTGAAATATTAGTGTTATCATTTGATCTTATAGCATTATTTAAATTTTTTATTAATTCTAGAAGATATGTAATAACATTTGATGTGTTAAAGTCATTATTCATATATTCCTCTACTACATTGTCTTTTGTTATTAATCCTATTTTAATATTGTTTAAATGTATTAATACATTTGCTTGTTTAAGTACATTATTTAGTTTATCATCAATAGTTCCACATTCTAAGTATAGCTTCTCTGTAAGTGATAATGGTAAGCGATAATGGTTTTTAAGTATAGCTAGTCTTATTATATTAGAATTGTAAGTTTTAAGTATATCGTCTACGTAAAGCACGTTTCCGATAGATTTACTCATCTTTTCTCCATTAAGCATTAAATGTCCGTTGTGCATCCAGTATCTAGCTAAGTTATTATTATATGCTGCATTAGCTTGCGCTATTTCATTTTCATGATGTGGGAATTTTAAATCTATTCCTCCTCCATGTATATCTAAGTCCATACCAAATATTTTATTAACCATTACAACACATTCTGTATGCCATCCTGGTCTACCAGTTCCAAATGGTGCATCCCATTTAATTCCTTCTTTAGTTTTTTTCCATAATACAAAATCATATGGATTTTTTTTGTTATCATCAACATCTATTCTATTTCCATAATCTAGTGATGAAATCACTTGGTTAGAAAGTTTGCCGTAATCTTTTATCATGTCTATACTAAAGAATATATCGTCTCCACTTTGATAAGCATAACCTTTTTCTAATAAAAGTGAAATAAATTTTATAATATCACTCATATATTCTGTTACTCTAGGTCTATAAGTCACATCTTCACAGTTTAATTTATGTAAGTCACTTAAATATAACGCTGCGTATTTATCAGCTATATCTTTTTCAGTAACATTTTCTTCTATAGCAGCTTCAATGATTTTATCATCAACATCAGTAAAATTAGAAGCATAATTCACTTCATAACCTAGATACTCAAAATATCTTTTTACTGTATCAAAAAATATTACTGGATACATATGTCCTAAATGTGTCCTCTTATTAACAGTTGGACCACAAACATACATGTTTAGTACTTTTTCTTTTTTTGGAATAAATTCTTCTAGTTCATTTGATATTGAATTATATAATTTCATCATTACACTTCCTTTTATATATTTTATGTTAATATAACTAATTCGTATGTCTATTTTATCATAAAGTTAAATAAAAAACTACTTATGAAATTTAAGTAGTTTGGTAGTTTCTTATTAAATTTTTAATTTTTCTAGCTCCAGATAAGTTATATTCTGAAGATATAAGTATGGAATTAATTTCTGTTGTCTTTAATTTAATGTTCTGTTTAATTGCCTCTTTTTCTATTATTTTTATCATGTCTTTTTCTTTTAATGTATTAAAGTTAAATGAATAATCTATTCTACCTAAGAACTCAATTGGAAATGTATTATTATTTTTAGTTTCTTTGTTTATAAAACCTAATGTTTCTTTATTATTTAGATTGTTTGTTGTTATAAAGAATGTTGCATTATTAAAGTTTAATGTTTCTCCTTTTGAATTTTCTATTGTACCTTCATCTAATAAATTTAAAAATAAGTTTAGTATACTTTTATGTGCTCTATCTATTTCATCAAGTATTATTACTGAACTAGGATACTCTTTAATCTTTTCCAGTGGAGTGTTTATATCATCATATCCTATATATCCACTTGGGGATCCTAAAAGTTTGTTTATACTCATTTCATTTTTATATTCACTCATATTTAGCTTTATTATGTTCAGTTTATTTAATTTAGCATATTCTAATGCAAGAGATGTTTTTCCTACTCCTGATGGTCCATTAAATAAAATAGATAATGGTTTTTTATTAGTTTTAAGTTTTATTTTATTATTAATTTTAATTAGTTCATCTATTATACTATTTTGTCCTATTATTTTTAATTTAAGATTTTTAGATAATGATGTATTTAATACACTTTTATTACTTAATTCATATATTATACAATTACTTTTAGCTTCTAATACTTCTTTTAATGTTTTTAATGTTAAAGATGATGTATCTCCTTTTTCATTAATTATTTTAATTTTTTTTATTAGTAATTTTTCTTGTTCTTTTAGCTCTTTTGCCATATTTATTTTGTTATTAGCTATATATTGTCTTTTTTTATTTGTTATTTCTTTTAAATTATTTTCTAAGTTTACTAATTTATTATTATTTTTATTTACTGATATTTTAGCACATGCCTCATCTAATATATCCAAGCTTTTATCGGGTTCTCTTCTGTTAGTTATATACTTATTTGTAAGAGTTACTAAAGATTTTATTATATTATCATTAATTTTCACATGGTGAAATTCTTCATAATCTTTTTTGACTCCTTTTATTATTTCTATAGTTTTTTCTAAGTCAGGTTCTTCTATAATTATTTTTTGAAATCTTCTATCTAATGCTTTATCTTTTTCTATATATTTTTTATATTCTTGAGTAGTTGTAGCTCCTATCACTTTTATATTATTTCGTGCAAGAGAAGGTTTTAGTATATTAGATGCATCTATTGCACCTTCAGCGCCACCAGCACCTACTAATGTATGTATTTCATCAATAAATAATATAATATCAGAATTTGATTCTATTTCTTTGATTATTTTACTCATTTTTTCTTCAAATTCTCCTCTATATTTTGTGCCTGATATTACATCAGAAAGATTTAAAGATATTATTTTTTTATTTTTTAAGAAATCAGGGACTTTTTTATCTACTATTCTTTTACTTAGTCCTTCTACGATAGCTGTTTTCCCTACTCCAGCCTCTCCTAGAAGTAAACAATTGTTTTTAGTTTTTCTAGCTAATAACTCTATTACTCTTTCTATTTCTTCATCTCTTCCAATTACTTTATCTAATTTATTTTCTATAGCTAGAGTGTTTAAATTTATACCAAGTTCTAAAAGAAGTTTAGGTTCTTTGTCTGTTGTAGTTACTGATAGTTCTTTATATAATGATGTTAAATCTACATGTAAGTTTTTAAGTATATTTATTCCTATACCATCTCCTTCTTCTATTAAAGATATAAGAAGTGTTATATCAGTTACTTCTTTTCTTTCCTCTATAGATACAGAAATTGATGAGTTTATTATTCTTTTTAATAAAGGTGTATAAAATATATATCCATCATTATTTTTAGTGGTTCCAACTAAATTATCTAATTCTTTTTTAAAATTTTCATAAGTAATATTATACTTATTTAATATACTTTTTGCTTTGCAATCTATTTTTAATAATGCTAATAATAAGTGTTCGCTTCCTACATATGGATGAAAGGATGAATACATTTCTTCTTCACTTTGTTTTAAAATTTTTTTGATTTCTTCGCTGTATTTAAACATTTGCGTCTCCTCTTTATAATACTATGATTATATTGAGTATTTACAACATTTTTTAAACATAAAAAAAGATGATTTCTCATCTTTTTTGTATTATTTATTAGATATACGCTACTATAAGAATAATTATAAATATTACTACAAGTAATGTTACTAATAATTTCCATGTCTTCTTAATCCATTCTTTGTAATTAATTCCTAAGAATTCTAGACCAAGAATTAGCATTGTACTAGTTGGAGCTACAAACATTGTAAGTCCATATAGTGCTTGAGTTGCTACTGCTATCATGTTAGTTGCAGTACTTCCTAGTGTTCCTAGAAGTAAAGCAAGTTGACTTTGTGAAACATAAACCATTTCAATATTAAGAGCTGAGCTAATAATAGAAACTATAGATGTAAAGAAAGTATTTACAAATGTTCCTAAGAAACTTAACCATTTAACATTGCCTAATAGATTTACTATCCACTCTGAAGCATTCATAAACCAAGAAGCTACTGTTGTGTAGAATGGATTGTATGCTGTAATTACTACTATTGTCATCGATAATGTAATAATAAGAGCTGGTTTTATCATTTTTTTGATACCTTCAAAGAAGTTATCTGCTACTTCACTAAATTTAATTTTATAAACTAATGAGAATATAATAGTTAATACTATTACAACTGCAGCTATTTGTTGATAATACCAATTACCGAAAGCAGGCATTTTACCAATTAAGCTTCCAAATATAGCAAAATCTTTTCCTAGAGTAAATGTAGTTATTGTTGTATGAAGTGTTTCAAAGAATTCTAACTTAAATACTAATTTCCAAGGTGTACAAGCTAAAATCATTAGAACAGCTACTACAGAGAATACTAGTACTATTGGCCATATCTTTGTTTTTTTACTAGAAGAACCTTCAATAAACATAATTTCATCTGATTTATCATTTGCTTTTTTACTTTTAGATGCATGTTTAATAGTAAATGCTATGTAGATAACGAATGTTATTACAAATAATGCTATTTTAGTAATTATTTCTGTTGTGAAGTCTGTAGATAGGGCTTGATTAATATAACCAGTTACGAAGTAGTTGTATGTACTTCCTATGGTTCCTATTAATGTTGCTCCAAATGTCACTAACATTGCTGTTATTTTATCATATCCAAGGAATGTAACTATTGCTATAATTGCTGGTATAAATAAGAATAATAATATTCCTAAACTGCATACACTAGTTAATACAGCCATAACAAATGCTATTACTACTAAGAATATTACTTCTTTTCCTTTTAATGCTTTTGCTATTTTTTCTATGAAGTTTTTATATGCATCTGTTTTAGATAAAACTCCATATAGTCCTCCTACTGCAAGGATAAATATAATTAGTTGTATGAAATATTGTATAGCTAGAAGTGGATAATCAAATAGTTCATATAAACCTATTCTACTTCTTCCTAAGCTCATTAATTCAGTACCACTCCATTGTCCTGCTGGTATGATCCAACTTAAAACTACAAGTGCTATGATTGTTATGGATATAATCATTGTTAATCCATGTCTTTTTTTCATTTTTCTTTCTCCTCCTTACTTTATTATACAATACATTGGGGTTAATTTACAAATAAATTAGCGTAATTCATGATAATTCTTCTATAGAATCAATGATTTTATTGTGATATACTGTTTAAGCGATATTATATTATTACTTGGAGGAGAAAATGAATAAAGATATTAATAAATTTGTTATTAAAAGTTCTCAGGAATTATTTAAATTTTTAGAAGAATGTTTTCCTGATTATTCTCATAAGAAGATTAAAATGATGCTTAGTCATGGATTAATTTCTATTAATGGAGTATTGTGTACTCAATTTAATCAGATGTTAAAAAGAGGACAAATTCTTACTATAAACGATGGGAAGTTTTATGGTAAGGTTGAAGATAATAGATTAGTTATTTTATATGAGGATGATGATTTAATAGCTGTTTCTAAACCTGCTGGATTATTGTCTGTTTCTACAGAAAAGGTTAAAGATAATACTATGTTTCATATAGTAAGTAATTATGTTAAACAAAAAAATAATAAAAATAAAATCTTTGTTATTCATAGATTAGATAAAGATACTTCTGGTATTTTAATTTTTGCTAAATCAGAAAAAGTTAAACATATGTTACAAGATCATTGGGATCAAGCAGTTAAAAATAGAATATATATAGCTGTTGTATGTGGTAGTGTTAAAGAGGAAACAGGAGTTATTAAGAGTTATTTAGCTACTAACGAGGCCTTGAAAGTTTATTCTACTAGCGATTCTACTATTGGTAAATTAGCTATTACTAGATATAAAAAGTTAAAAGAAAAGAATGGATGTTCTTGGTTAGAAGTTTCTTTAGAAACTGGTAGAAAAAATCAAATAAGAGTTCATATGAGTGATATTGGACATTGTGTAGCTGGTGATAAGAAATATGGATGTACTAAAGATCCTTTTAAAAGACTTGGGTTACATGCTTACATTTTAGAATTTATTCATCCTATTACTAAAAAAGTTATTAAGATAGTTGCCCCTATACCTAATATATTAAAATAAAAAATCAAAAACTTTTATGCTTTTGATTTTTTTATTACATTTATTGTTGTTCTGTTCTTTCTTTCATTGTTGGGAAAAGTATGACTTCTCTAATTGTATCAGCTGAAGCAATTAGCATTACTAATCTATCAATTCCCATTCCCATTCCACCTGTAGGAGGTAAACCATATTCTAGTGCTTCACAATAATCTACATCCATATCGTTAGCTTCATCATTTCCTAATTCTTGCTGTTTTACTTGAGATTCAAATCTTTCTCTTTGATCTATTGGGTCATTTAGTTCAGAGAATGCATTAGCATATTCTCCTCCACAAATAAATAATTCAAATCTTTCTGTAAATCTAGGATCTAATTCATTTTTCTTAGCTAAAGGACTTATTTCTATTGGGTAACTATATATAAATGTTGGTTCAACTATAGTTTCTTCACAATATTTATCATAGAAAGCTTCTACTATGTGTCCATATTCAAAGTGTTCTTCTATTTCTATATTATGTTCTATTGCTATTTTTTTAGCTTCTTCTAGAGTATAATGATCTTCAAAATTTATCCCAGTCTTTTCTTTTATAAGTTCTGTCATTTTAACTCTTTTAAAAGGTTTAGAGAAGTCTAGGTCATTTCCTCTAAATGTAATATGTAGTGTATTTATAGTCTTTTCTAAAGCATTTTTAATTAGTGCTTCAGTTATATTCATCATTCCTTCTAAATCAGAATATGCTTTGTATAATTCTATTGTAGTAAATTCAGGATTATGGTTTTTATCCATTCCTTCATTTCTAAATATTCTACCTATTTCATATACAGCATCCATTCCACCTACTATAAGTCTCTTTAAGTGAAGTTCTGTTGCAATTCTAAGATACATTTCAATTCCTAAAGCGTTATGCTTAGTAATGAATGGTCTAGCGTTTGCTCCACCTCTAATAGTTCCTAATATTGGTGTTTCTACTTCTGTATATCCTAAATCATCTAAATAATTTTGAATACTTCTAATTATTTTTGGTCTTAGGAATGCTATTCTTTTAGCTTCATCGTTCATAATTAAATCAACATAACGTCTTCTAAATCTTTCTTCAACATCAACTAGTCCGTGATATTTTTCTGGAAGTGGTCTAATTGATTTAGATAAATGTGTATATACGTGAGCTTCTACAGATAATTCTCCAGTATGAGTTTTCATAACTTTACCTTCAATACCTACTATATCTCCTAAATCATTCTTATCGAAGATATAATACATGTCTTCTCCAATATTATCAATTTTAACATATATTTGAATTTGTCCAAATTTATCTTGTAGGTTCATGAATCCTGCTTTACCTTTAACACGTTTAGTCATGATTCTTCCAGCTACACTTACTGTTATATTTTTAGTTTCTAATTCTTCTTTAGTAAGTTCACCATATTTTTCTTTTAATTCTTTTGAGTCAGATGTTACCTTATATGAAGAACCATATGGATTCACTCCTCTACTCTTGAAATCTTCAAGTTTTGCTCTTCTAGCTAATTCTTGATCTGTCAATTTTTCCATTTCTTTCACCTCAGTGCTTATATTATACTAGTTTTATTAATAAGAATCAATATAGAAAGTGCTGGATTTTTTGCTATAACTGTGTTATAATATAGCTCATTAAAGAAAAGGGGAAATATAATGAAAAAAATTAGTGAATTTGATGAATTATCTTTTTTTGAATTATTTGTATATAGTTTAGATAAATGTGGATGTACTGATTTTGATTTTGCTCATGTTGAAAGCAGTTTTAATGAATATTTATTAACAGGTTACTTTTCTGATTTTATTCCAAGTAGTAATATAGACAGAAATGTTGATGGGATGCCTTCGTTAGAAAAAGGTCTTTACTATACTATAGGAAGAGGAATATCTGAATTTGGTAATAAAGAGAGACAAGTTTTAGTACATTTAACTGATTCTAAAAGAAAAGATATAGAAAAGATTTATATAAGTGAACTCAAGGAAAGAGTTTTGAAGTTTACTAAAGAATATATTGATATAATTGATTTTGAAAAAGAAAATGAAGGTATTAGAGTAAAGAAAAATAATTTAAAAGATAGTTTTAATTTATTTTCAGGAATGCAAGATGATACTTTAGTTACGCTTGATATGATTAGTGATGGAGTTATTGTTTCAAATGATTATAAGGAAGAAACAGATACTCAAAAGATTATATCTTTTACAGATCCTTTGGATAAAGAATTTATTAGATTAAGTAATGTTCATTTTAGAAAAGTATCTTTAATAGGTGCTAGTTATGTAATTGAACAATATAAAACAAAAATGAATAAAAATAGAGAATTTTTAATGGGTAGTACAATTTATACTTCTGATTTCTCGACGCTAGATAAGGATTATTTAAGAAGACTTGCTAAAGGAAGAAAAGAAGACGATTTAATAGAATCGACAACAGAAAAGCCATCAGTTTATTTATTAAAGTGATAGCTTTTTTTTATATTCATCTATTATATTAAATAATTCATCTTCTTTAGTAGCTGCTGTTATTTTGTTTTTTATTTCTTTGTTATCTTTCATTCCTTTTATATACCATAATGCGTGTGTTCTGATTTCTAAAAGTGCTTGTTTTTCTGTTGTATCTTTTTTTAACATTTTATAGTGAGTTTTAATCATATCTAGTTTCTCTATATCTTTAGGATTAGGTAGTATTTTATTATTTTCAACATACTCTACACATTGTTTAATTAACCAGGGATTACCAAGTGCTCCTCTTCCAATCATCACTGCATCACATCCAGTGTATTTCAACATATTTTCAGCATCATATATACTGGTTATATCACCATTGCCTATTACTGGTATATGTACTGCTTCTTTTACTTCTTTAATTATATTCCAATCGGCTTTTCCTGAATATCCTTGAGATCTAGTTCTTGCATGTATAGCGATAGCACTTGCTCCAGCTTCTTCTATTTTTTTAGCTACAAGTACAGCATTTATATTGTTTTGATCCCATCCACTCCTGATTTTGACAGTTACAGGAATGTTTACTGAAGAAACAATGGAAGATACTATTTCTTTTATTTTATTTGGATCTTTTAATAATGATGATCCAGCTTGAGATTTTAATGCTACTTTTGGTACTGGACATCCCATATTAATATCAATAATATCTGGATGGATGTATTTTTCTATATATTTAGCTGCCTCTACAAAAGATTCAGTATCACTTCCAAATATTTGTATGCTAATTGGTCTTTCTTCTTCACTAAATTTCATTAGTTCTATAGTTTTCTCACTATTATGTGTTAATCCCATAGTACTTATCATTTCTGAGTATACTAAACCTGCTCCCATGTTTTTTATGATTTTTCTGTATGTATGGTTAGATACACCAGCAAGGGGAGCTAAAACTATTCTATTATCAATTTTTACATTTCCTATTTTCCATGTCATATTTATATTTTACAATAAAAAAAGAGTAATTAATACTCTTATTTTTTTTCTTTAAAAGTTATTGTACATACAGTGTCAGCGGTTACGCTAGCTATACTGAACATATTTTTTGTTAGTGTTCCCACTTGATTATTAGTACAACTTATTGTCGGATCTGTTTCTATGAAGTTTGGATTAGCATTTACAGCAAATTGTTGAGATTTCCCATGAAGTACAGTTGCAGGAGAACCTAAAACATTTCCATTTACTACATTTAATGTTACTTTATGATTTATTTGTTTAAAGTCTATAGTACATACAGTGTCAGCGGTTACATTACTAACTGTTAATTTATTATCTCCCCAAGATGCAGTTTGATTATTAGTACAAGTTACTTTATTAAATACATATCCGTCTGCTGCTGTAGCATTTAGAACTGCATTTGTTCCACCTTTAACACTTACATTTTCTTCAGTTATAGTTCCGAAATTTGCTTTAGCTTGAACGTTAAAATCATTTAATTTAAATTTTACTTCACATTTAGTATTCTTTTTTAATGCTTTGATTGTTAATATATTTGTTTTTGGATCCCATGATGTTTCATTTTTTTCATCACATACTGCGGTATCAAATGTATATTTCTCTGTAGGGATTATTTTATATGTAGCATCTGATCCATTTATAAATGTTTTTGTTATTTGATCTCCTGATGCATCTAATATTGCATTTGTTAGGGTAAAGTCTACTTTAAATGCATTTCCTTTAAAATATAATTTACAAGTAGTATCAGCGGTTAATTTTGGAGTAAATTGCCAAGATGTATTATCCCATATTCCTTCTACTCTATTAGTACAAGTGTATCTATCATATATGTATCTTTCTTCTATTTTACCTGTAGAGTCTTTTGCATTTACTGGAAGTATTGGTACTTGAATATCATCAACATAATATTTATAGTTTATGTTAAAATCCTTTTTCACTGGAGTTTTTTCTTTACTTTGTATTGATTGAAATAATCCTAACATTCCTAATACTAAGAATATTACTATAAAACTTGATAACAATATTATTACTGGTTTATTACTTTTCTTCATTTTTTAACCACCTTTTATTCTTCTATATCTTATGACTAATTTTATAAAATTATAGCATAATTGTCAAGAATATTATCATATAATTGAAATAGTACAAATGTAAAAGAGTAAGTATGGATAAATAGTATAAAAAAAGAATTTTATGTTATATGTTTTATGTTATAATCTAATTAGGTGATATGATGATAAATCGTGTTTTTGATGAAGATAAAGCAGCACTTTGTGATGTTCTTTTAATAAAATTGATACAAGATGAAAAAAAATATAATTTAAATTTAGATGAAAATTTTGTTGTAAAAGATTATTTTAAAAAAGTTATTAAAAACGAAAATAATATTTTATTATCGTATGAAGTTAATAATGAAATAATTGCATATATTTTTTTGAAACAAATTATCTGTGATGAGAATAAGGGCTATTTAATTGATGGATTATATGTAGAAGATAATTATAGAAATAATGGAATAGCAAAAGTACTTATAACTGAGGCATTAAATATAATTAAAGAAAAGAAAGTTTCTTTTATAGATATCAATGTAATGTATGATAATGTCATTGCAAGGAAAGTTTATAAATACTTTGGATTTAATGAATTTAAAATTCAATTGAGAAAAGTAATTGAAGCATAATAAAGGTAAATATACTACATTTTTATCTGTTAAGTATTAAAATATGAATTTCTTAATCTTTTTATTTGTTAAGTATGGAAAAATGACATGAAATGATTGACTTTCAGAGTGTATACAAGTATAATTTACTTCGGTACATTTTATTTGAGCATTTTTTCTGTGGGAAGGACGAAGTGTTAAAATAAAAGAAAATAATATGAAAATTAAGGAGAAATTGAAGATGAAAGACTCAAAAACATTTATGTTAAGAAAAGAAGACGTAAATCGTAAATGGTATGTAATAGATGCTGAAGGTCAAATTCTTGGTAAAGTTGCTGTTAAAGCTGCTCATATACTAAGAGGTAAACATAAAGCTACATTCACACCTCATATTGATTGTGGGGACAATGTAATTATTATTAATGCTAATAAAGTTGAATTAACTGGTAACAAATTAAATAAGAAAATATACTATAATCATAGTGGATTTCCAGGTGGTTTAAGAGAAAGAACTGCTAAAGTTATGAAAAAGGAATATCCTGTTGAAATGGTAGAAAGAGCTGTTAAAGGTATGCTTCCTAATGGAAGACTTGGTAGAGATATGTACAGAAAACTATTTGTTTATGAAAATAGTGATCATGGTCATGATGCTCAAAAGCCTGAAACAATTAACTTATAGGAGGAAATTATGAGTAAAACAGATGAATATAGAGCGACAGGAAGAAGAAAAAGAAGTTCTGCACAAGTAAAGATGACTGCAGGTACTGGTAAAATTACTGTTAATGGAATCGATGTTAATAAGTATCTACCTTATGAAACTTTAGTAATGGATTTAAAACAACCTTTAGTTATATCTGATATGGAAGGTAAACTTGATATTGATGTAGTTGTTAAAGGTGGGGGATTTAGTGGTCAAACTGGAGCTATAAGACTTGGAATTTCAAGAGCTCTTATGGTAATGGATTCAACTCTTAGATCTGATTTAAAGAAAAATAAAATGGTAGTAAGAGATGCTAGAATTAAGGAACGTAAGAAATATGGTCTTAAAAAGGCTAGACGTGCTCCTCAATTTAGTAAAAGATAATAGAAATAGTTTTTTAAACCTTATAGACTCAATGTTTATAGGGTTTTTAAATGCTTAAGAATATGTGTTAATATTAATACTTTTATAGTAATAAATACTATAATTAAACTCATCAATATAAAGCTTGATGAGTTTTTCTTTGCCTTAATAATTACTAGATGATATAATTGATAATAGGAAAATGTAGAGAAGTAGGGAATATGAAAAAAAATATAGAAATAATAAAAAAATGGAAATCATTAGTTAAGGTTAACAAAAAATATACTGTTATTGCTTTTTTATCTGCTTCAATTGCAAGAGTTGTAGGTATAATAGCACCTGTATTTACTGCTAATATTATTACTTATTTATCATTAGGTAAATATAAAATGGCTACTATATTTTTAGTTCTTAATTTTTCTTGTTTGTATTTAAAGAATGTCTTGTGGAATATCAATTATAGTAATTTTCCTAAGTTAACTGGGTATGCATATTTAGATTTACAATCTAGAATATATGATAAAATTATAAGTGCAAATGAAAAAGAAATAGAGAAGTGGCCTAAGGAAAAATTATTAAATATTTTACATACTAATGTTTTAACGTTGTCTTCATTTATGGATGTTTTAAGTGATAAACTTTCTTATTTAGTTGCTGCTATTGTTATGTTAGTTACTATTTTTATAATAAATCCTTTTGTTGGGATATTGGTTTGTTTAGTTTCTATATGTAACTTTTTTGTTTTAAATGTTATAAATACAGGTTTAGCTCATGAAGATGGAGGTTTAAGAGATTCAATTGATTGTGTATTTGAAAAATTTGGAGATGTTAAGGATAAAAGAAATTTAATTGATGATTTAGGTGTTAAAAATAAAGATAAGATGAATTATTTAAGTATTTGTGGACATTATTTTGAAGTAAGAGAAAAATATGAGAGATGGACTTCTTGGAATGATAATTTATTTAATATATTTTATAATTTTCTTGTTTTAATAATTACTGTTTTAATTATTTATTTAATGCAAATAGGAAGTATAAATTTAACTCTTTATTTAGTGGTATCTGCTTATTTAGTTATAGGAATTGAAGCTTTTATTGACTTTTTTAAAGGATTAAAAGAACTTAAAATTATGGGTGTAGCGGCTGATAGAGTTAATATTATTCTTAATTTTGAAGATAAGGATGTTATCAATTATGGAAGTGATTATGTTACTAATGTTAATGGATTTATATCTTTTAAGAATGTAAGTTATAAAGATAATGATAAATTTGTTAATAAAATAAATTTTGATATTTTACCTAATACTTTTAATGTAGTTGTTGGATCTAAAAACAGTGGGAAAAGGATAATAGCGCAGTCTTTATTTAGGAAAATTAAACCTGATAAAGGTAATATATTTATTGATAATATTAATATTAATGCATTTGAAAATGAATATTATAAAAACATTGTTAATTATGTTTCTTATAAACCAGAATTTTTAATTGGTAGTATTAATGATAATCTTAAAATAACAGGAGCGACATCTGGAAATATAGTTAAAGTGTGTAAAATACTTAATATATATGATGATATTAAAAAGCTTAGTAATGGTTTTGATACAGATATTAAGGAAGCTGTTAAATGTTTAAAGGAAGAAAAAGTATATGTTCTTTCACTTATTAGAGCTTTATTTACTAATTCAAATATTATTATTTTGTATGAAATTCCAAGAAGTTTTGATAAAAAAGAAAGAAAAGATTTAATTAATATATTTAAAATTATTAGTGAGAAAAAGACATTAATATTGTTTACTTCATTAAGTGATTATAATGATGTAGCTAGTAATGTTATTGAGATAGAAAAGGGTAGAGTTATAGATATTAAATAGAATGGTGTTTTGTAAAAGTTTTGTGAAATATATACAATAAATTGTTAATAAATGATATACTAAATGAAAGTAAGAGAGGCGAGACTATGGCAGCAAAAGTATTTAAAACGTTAGAGGAACAAATTAATATATTAAAAGATAAAGGTCTTAAGATAGAAGATGAAGAGACTACTAAATTAATCTTGCTTAGAGAAAATTACTTTTTTATAATGGGTTATAGAAGTGTGTTTTTAAAGACTGATGGAAGTAAAAAGTTTATTAATGGTACTACATTTAATGAGTTATATTCTGTATTCGTATTTGATAGGATGTTTAGAAATATTATATTTAAAAATTTGCTTATATTTGAAAATAATTATAAATCGATTTTTAGTTATATGATTTCTATGAATTATGGATACAAGGAAAAAGAATATTTATCTACAGATAATTTTGTTCAAGATAAATCTAGGATAAGTCAAATAAATGATGTTATTAGAAAAGTAAAAAGACAATTAAGAGTTAATGGAAGACAACATCAAGCGACTAGTCATTATTTAATGAATTATGGATATATTCCTATGTGGATTGGAATAAAAGTAATAAGTTTTGGTTTAATGGGAGAAATGTTTAGCATACTAAAAAGGGAAGATCAGGAAAAATTAGCTTTGTATTTTGATGTTACAGCTGATAATTTAGAAATTTATTTACCTATTCTTGCTAATTATAGAAATTTATGTGCACATGAGGATATTTTATTTAATCATTTTACTCAAAAATTAATTGATGATACTAAATATCATGAGTTGTTATATATTAAGAAAATAGATAATGAATATGTGTGTGGGAAAAATGATATTTTTGCACTTATTATTATGTTAAAACAATTAATGAGTAAAGATGATTTTCAGATGATGATGAAAGAAGTTATATATGAGGCTGAGATTCTAGAAGGAAAACTTAAGTCTATTAAAATAGATGCAGTTCTTGAATGTATGGGATTTCCTGAAAATTATAAAGATCTTATGTATATATAGAAAATAAGGAGGAGTTATGAGAAAAAAAGTTGTCTATATTGTTACTGTTATTTTAAGTTTATTTTTAGGAGCTGGAGGGTTATATGGAATTATGTATTTTTTTCCAAATTCTGTAGTTGAAACTATTAATAAGGAACAAGTTACAGTAACTGATGAAGGTATATCTAAGGGTGTGAAAAAGGTTTATGATTCAGTTGTTGTAATTGAATGTTATTCTAGTGGTAAACTTATTAGTACTGGTACTGGATTTGTTTATAAGAAAGATAATGGTAAAGGTTATATTATGACAAATCATCATGTAATTGATGGTGCTAAAGAAGTTAAAGTAACTTTTACTAATGAAAAACAAAGTACTGCTAAGGTTGTTGGAAGTGATGAATATGCAGATATAGCAGTTATTACAGTTGATGATAATGATGTTTTGAGTGTTGCTAGTATTGGCAATAATGAAAAAGCTAATATTGGAGATACTGTATTTACTATAGGTGCTCCTATGGGTAAACAATATGCAGGGACTGTAACTAGAGGAATATTAAGTGGAAAGAATAGATTAGTTAGTGTCGCTGTTGGTAATTCTGCATCAAGTGATTGGATTATGGCTGTTATGCAAACTGATGCTGCTATTAATCCAGGAAATAGTGGCGGACCTTTATGTAATGTTAATGGAGAAGTTCTTGGTATTAATTCATTAAAGATAGTTAAGGATGAGATTGAGGGTGTAGGATTTTCAATTCCTATAGAAGATGCACTTAAGTTTGCTACTTTAATAGAAAATGGAAAAGAAGTTACTAGGCCTTACATTGGTATAGAAATGATTGGTGTTGACCAAGTATATGTACTTATGCAAGAAGGTATTAAGGTAGATCCAAATCTTACTGCAGGAGTTGTAGTTATTAATACTACTAAAGATTCTCCTTCTGAAAAAGCTGGTCTTAAAAGAGGAGATGTTATTGTCAAAGTTTCTGAAACTGAGGTAAGTACAGTTGCTGAGTTTAGGTATTATTTATATAAATTTAATCCTGGAGATAAAGTTTCTATTTCTGTTTATAGAGATGGAAAACTTCAAGAATTAAAGGTTACTTTAGGTAAAAGTGAATAAAATAAGAGAAATCTTATTTTTTTTAATTTTGCTTTTTTCATATATTATTGATTAAAGACATAAATAATAATATAATTAATAGAAGTTATGGTAATTAGTTGAGGAAAGGTATATTATATGAAGAAATGTGTAATTATATATAATCCAGAAAGTGGTAAAAGAAAAAGTAAAAAAACAGTTGAAACTATTTTGAATGTTTTAAGAGAAAATAACTATAACCCATATTTGATGTTTACCACAGGTGTAGGGGATGCAACTAGATTAGTTATGAATATTGAATCTACAGATTTATTATTGTCTTGTGGAGGAGATGGAACTTTAAATGAAGTAGTTAGTGGAAATTTAAAAAGAAAAAACAAACTTTTAATGGCACATTTACCTTTAGGAACTACAAATGATATGGGTGCATTATTTGGATATACTAGAAATATTAGATATAATCTTGAGATGCTTTTAAATGGTGTTGAAAAAAAATTAGATGTGTGTTTAGTTAATAATCACCCTTTTGTGTATATTTGTTGTTTTGGAAATTATGTTGATTTAGCTTATAAAACACCGAGAGTATTAAAGAAAAAGTATGGTAAATTCGGATACCTTATGTATGGAATGAATAAATTTAAAGAAGATATAAAACCTTTTTATATAAAATATACAGTTAATGGGAAGACTTATAAAGGAGAGGCAACATTTATATTTATTTCCAATACTTCTAGAATAGCTGGATTTAATAATGTTTATAGAGATTTTAAAATTGATGATGGTAAGTTTGAGGTTGCAGTATCCAATATTAATGATAAAAAGAATCTTCTTTATGCAGGAGCTCAAATTGTTACTGGTAGTATGGAAAATGTAGAAGGATTTTCTTTATATAAAACAGATGGTTTAACAGTAGAATTCGAAAAAGATTTTAAGTATTCTTGGTGTATAGATGGAGAAGAACTTAAGGAAAACACTAATAAATGTAAGTTTAGTATCAATAGAGATATTACTATGTTATTACCTAAAAAGAATATTAAAAAAATATTTGAAAATAAAGAAAAGGGGAATAAAGCATGAGTTTTGAATTATTTGAAAAGTGGTTTTTATTATTTTTAATATATTCATTTGTAGGTTGGCTATTAGAAGTAGTTAATGGATTAATATATGAGAAAAAGTTTATTAATAGAGGATTTATGATTGGTCCTTTTTGCCCAATATATGGAGTAGGGGCGTTACTTATTACATTTTTGTTACAAGGATTTATATCTTATCCTTTAATTTTATTTATAATGGCATCTGTTATATTCTCTTCTCTTGAATATGTTACTAGTTATCTTATGGAAAAAATATTTAATGCTAGATGGTGGGATTATTCTAATACTAAATATAATTTAAATGGTAGAATTTGTTTTGATACTATGCTACCTTTTAGTATTTTAGGGTGTGTTGTTATGTACTTAACTAATCCTTTCTTTAAAAAATTATTAAACTTAATTCCTAGTAATATATTAAATATTTTATTTATAGTATTATCTGTGTTGTTTATATTAGATCTTTTAATTTCATTTAAAATTATTATTAATTTTAAACATATAACTAAGCGTATTTCTCTTGATAGTACTGAAGAAATTACTAGAAGGGTTAGAGAAGTATTAGGTAGTCAAAGTTATTTAAATAGAAGATTAATTAATGCTTTTTCTACTTTGAAGATAACAGTAAAAAAAATAGGTATTGATATTAAAGAAGGCGTAAGTGAAGCGGTTAATAAAAAAGATTAAAATTAAAAAGGCTTAATTAATTAGGCCTTTTTCACATTTATTACCATAACAATCTATTAATTCTTTATTTCTTAATATTTTTATTATTTCACAATTATTAGGACATTTATTACACTCTTTTCCTAATGTTTCAAATTCTATATCTTTTATATTTAAGCTATATTTTTTATTGTCTTTATTTTTAGCTAATATTGCACATCCGAGAGCACCCATTAAATGCCCATCTTCATCAACTATTATATGTTCTTTTAATTCACTTTCAAAGAATTTTACGACGCCTTTATTTTTACTTACTCCCCCCTGGAAGACAATAGGTGCTATTATTTTTTTGTTTTTACATACATTGTTTATGTAGTTAAGTACTATACTTTTACATAATCCAGCGATTATATCTTCTTTTTTATATCCCATACCAGCTTTATGAATTAAATCACTTTCAGCGAATACAGTGCATCTAGCGGCTATTTTTGTTGGATTTTTACTTTTTAAAGCTTCATATCCGAAGTCTTCAACTTTTATATCTAGTCTTTTGGCTTGAGAAGATAAGAAACTTCCGGTTCCAGCTGCACATAATGTATTCATTGCATAGTCAGTTACTATTTTATTTTTAAGTAATATTATTTTGGAATCTTGTCCTCCTATTTCTAGTATAGTTCTAACATTAGGATGCCTAGAAAGTGTACCTACTGCATGAGCGGTTATTTCGTTTTTAATTATGTTTGCATCTAGTAGAGTTCCTATTAATTTTCTTGCACTACCAGTTGATCCAATTCCGCTTACTGTAATATTTTTGTTTTTAATTTGTTGATTTAGTTTTTCTATTAATTCCTTAAGTGCTTTTATTGGATTTCCTGATGTTGGAATATAAGAGGATGCTATTATTTTATTTTCTTCATTTATTATAACTCCTTTAGTGGATATACTTCCTACGTCAACTCCTAAATAATATCTATTCATTTAATTTTTCCTTTCTCATTTTTAACATATCATAGAATGCTTCTAATCTTGTGTTAATTCCTATGTCTGAATTTTGTGATTCAAATGTTAGAAACATTATTGGAATATTATTATCTTCACAAATAGATTCAAGTACTGGTATTACGCCTATTTCTGGAGTACACCCAAAAGGTTTTATATGAATTATTCCATCATATTTATGTCTTTTTGCCCAAGTGACTCTATAAACATTAGCGGATGCATCTGCGCCCATATTATATTTAACATATTTTTTTATAAATTTCATGCGTAATTTATCAAATAAAAAAGTAAAAACTAAGAGATATGATGCATTGGTAAATCTTTTTATAATAAATCCCATATTAATTAATGTTTCTTCTAAGTTAGAAGATGATGAAACCTCAATATTAGAATATAATTCTCCAATTATACATATTTTTAAATTATTAGAATTTTGGATTTTTTTAAGTGATTTTATTTTGTTTATAACTTTAAAGTTGTTAACAATTAATTTTAGTATACTTTTATTTGATTTGAAATAAGTGTCACTTTTAGTACATATTTTATCTATTTTATCTTTTTCTATTATAAGCACTTTGTTTCGTCTTATATAATCTTCTAATTTATCACTAAAATAAGCATATATGAGTGTATAAATAATTACTTTTATAAATTTATAATATGTAAGGTGTGGATTAATATTTAAAAATATTTTATATGCTCTAGATATAGAAAAGTTTCCTTCTTTCATTAAATTGTAAAAGTTAAATTTATATCCTAAATCTTTTAATATTTGCATTTGTACTTCACAATAATAACCAAACTTACATCCTCCACCTATATGGATTATAGTATCTGCTTTATTTTCTAGACTCTCTATAAAATTACCTAAATTGTATTTAAAAGGTAAGCATATTAAATTAGGTGAATATTTTTCACCTAGTGCTATTGTTTTTTTTGTTATTTTAGGTGGAACTAATATTTCTTTATTAGTTATATTTTTTAATAGATATTCTATTTCTTTATAATAAGGACCAAAGTGAGCGAATGTTATTTTCATTTATTTTCCTCGTTTTTTAATATATCACAGAAACTTTCTAATCTAGTTATTAATCCTGCGTTTTCTGATAGTTCATCAAATATTATATTTATTATAGGAATGTTTTTAACTTTTCTTAAAATCATTTCATTAACTAAAGAATCATTTCCACAAGGGAAAGCACTTATTAATATTATTCCATCTACTTTTTTAATATCATTAATTAATGAATTAACATAAATTTTATTATATGAAAAATACATAGTTGGCATTAATTTTTTATATAATTTTTTATTTTTAGTGTTATTAGTTGATAATATTACTTCCAAACCTTCATTATTTAGAAAGTCTATTAGGAATCCTCCAATAAATTCTTCTTTTAAATTATAACTGTGACCTACTAAAAGTATTTTTTTTCTAGTACTTGAAAAAGATAATGATCTTATAGCGTATTGTTTTTGTTTTTTTTCTCTAACAGTTCTTTTAGCATTTACGTATGCTTTTTTAGCTTTAGAATACGATATTCCAAGTGTTTGAGCTATATTCATAAATTCACTATATTCATTTTTATTATTTTTTATATCTAAATTATAATCTAATAATTTTTGTTTTTTAAATATATTTGATGTTATATCATATAACGCATTAAAGTTAGTGCAAACAACCCCAGTTTTTTCTATACTTCCAATTCTAGGAACTAATATATACTCACATTTATCTTTTAAATAGTCCACGTGTCCTATAAATATTTTTAAAGATAAACATGCTTCATCATTCATAAGATGCGTTCCTCTAGCTATTATTTTTTTATTAGTTATGGGACTTAATATATAACTTATATCTAAATTATCAAAGAAAGAACACCAGAATTCTCCATATTCATAGTATAGTAAAGCTCGTGGAATACCTATAGTAGTTTTCATTTTATTTATCTCCTATATAAGTATATTATGGTTTTAATTTTTAAGAACTTTTATAATTTCACATGATAAGAAGTAATTTGTTTAAGTAAATAATAGGTGAATGTAGTATAATATTAATGTGAGGGAAATATGAAGGAAGAAAATAATAATTGGTTTAAATTAGATAATGCTGGAAAATTATTTGCTTCATCTACTTGTAAGAATGATGAAAAAGTTTTTCGTGTTGTTGCTACAATGAAATATATTATAGATCCAATAGTATTACAAAATGCACTTTTGGAAACTCTTGTATTGTTTCCTATGTATAAATCAACCTTAAGAGCTGGATTTTTTTGGTATTATTTAGAAGAAACTGATATAAAGCCTATAGTAAGAGAGGAATATAAACCTATATGTTCTAAGATTTTAGATAAGGATAATAAGAGTTTGTTGTTTGAAGTAACATATTTTCATAAGAGAATTAATTTAGAAGTACATCATTCTTTGTCTGATGGAACTGGAGCGATGGATTTTTTAAAAGAATTAATTTATAATTATATAAAAATTAAATATAATAAAAATATACCTAGTGTTGGTAATAATGCATCTAATGTACAAATGAGTACTGATAGTTTTGATAAATATTATAATAAAAAGAAGAAGTTTAGAACCGGAAATTCTCATAGAGCTTATCAGTTAAAATTTGATAAGGCAGAGGAAAATTCTATAATAGAAGGTATAGTTAATTTAAAACAAGTTCTAGAAATTGCACATAAGAAAAATGTTTCATTAACTGTTTTGATTGCATCTATTCTTATTTATTCAGTGAGACAAACTGCAAAAGTAAGAGATAAGAATAAGCCTATTATATTATCTATACCTGTGAATTTAAGAAATTATTTTGAATCTTCATCTACTAGAAACTTTTTTAATATTGTTCAAATTGGATATAGTTTTAAAAAAGGTAATAATGATATAGACAGTATAATAGAATTTATTAATGCTAAATTTGATAAAATGCTTAATAAAGATAGTGTTGAAGGTCAAATGAATAGAATGGCTTTTTTAGAACATAATTTGGTATTAAGAGCGATACCTTTGCCTCTCAAAGATTTCTTTATTAATTTATTTACTTTTTTTACTGATAGAAATGTTACATTGTCTTTATCTAATGTAGGAGTAGTTAAATTAGATAAAGAATATGATAAGTATGTATCGGGTTTTAGTGGATATCAAAGTAGTAGTAGAATGCAAGCGATTATGATTTCTTATAAAGAAAATTTATCTATTTGTTTTTCTTCGAATTTTATTAGTAAAGAAATAGAAAAGAATTTCTTTAGAACTTTAAGTTCTATGGGAGTTGATATAAGTGTTATTACAAGTGAGGTTAATTAATTATGAAATACTGTGAAAAATGTAAGTTAAAGATTATGCAAGATATTAAGTATTGTCCATTATGTAAAAGTATTTTAATAGAAAAGGAAAAGTCTGATTATGATACTATATTTCCTATTAGAAAAAAACAAAGTACAGGATATTTAGCTTATAAAATTATGTTTTTTGTTTCTTTGTTAATTTGTTTTGTTACATTTTTTATTAATATATTTTTTCCTGGATATGGATGGTGGAGTTTATTTGTAATCGCTGCGATTGCATGTGCTTGGGTTAGTTTAATTTATGTAGTTAAAAATAGAAGAAATGTTATTAAAACAATATTTTATCAGGTGTTAATATTTTATTTAGTTGTTCTATTATGGGATTTAATTACTGGTTGGAAGGGCTGGAGTTTAACTTATGCCGTACCTTCATTTATAACTGGAACTCTTATCACTATTTTTGTTTTACTCCTTTGTATAAAGGAAGATAAAAATCAAAATTTATTTTATTATTGTTTGGAGAGTATATTTGGACTTAGTTTTATATTATTTATTATTTTTAAAGTAGTATCAAATATTATTCCATCATTTATTTGTGTGTTAGTTAGTATTACTTCAATATTAGTAAGTATTGTGTTTTATAGAAAAACAGTTATAAGAGAAATTCAAAAAAAGACTCATTTATAATGAGTTTTTTTTAATTGAATTTTAATATTGAACTATTGTTTATAATTGATGTATTGTATAGAAATATGATATCTTTGTTATTAAAGTTTATTATTTCTTTTATTACACTCATGCTTATATATCTTAAATCTATAAGAGTTATTTTACTATAGTTCTCTATTAATAATGGTGCTAAGGAACTGGTAAAAGAATCTCTAAATATAATTAATTCTCTATTATTATTTTGTTTATTATTGTTGAGTGTTACAAGTGAAGTAGGACCAGATAGAAATATATTATATGAATCTATTTTATTTAATTCATCTTTTTTATAAATAGTATTTCCTTTGTTTTTTTCATAGTGTGTTACTTTTACGTTATCTACTATATCATTTGTTAAATATGTTAAAGTATCTTTTTCAATATTTAATGCTGCTTTACTATATAAAGCTCCTGTAAAATTATTATAGTTATTTTCTTTATAATTAAAAGTAAAGTTTTGATTTAATGCTTTTCCTAAAGTATTGAGTACTTCTTTTAAGTTTTCTTGTCTCCAATGGATATCTGTTTTATAATAATCTTTTAAGCTAAGAGAAGATGTAATATCTATATATTTTGTATTTATTTTCGATAATTTATTAATCATTAAATCATAATCTAATTTTAAATGTGTATCGTTTAAGTAGTAGTTTTTATCAGGTATAATACTATAATATATATTATTATTTGTAGAGTTAATATCTATGAAGTTATTAACATTTTTAATATAGTTGTTTATAGCTTGTTCATTTAATTTATAATTCATTTCAAATATATAATTATCTTTTATAAATATATTATTGTTGTCAGTTGAGGCAAATAAATATTTATTTGTTAATGCTTTTATATTTCTAAAATTATCTCTTAATGGAAAATGATCTAATATATAGTTATCTAGTGAGGTGAAGTATGATCCATCTATTACTTTATTAAATGTAGGAGATGGAAAAGATGCTAAATGTCTTCTTTCTGAAACTGATATATCTTTATCTTTTAATATTATGCTAAATATTAATCCCATGAATAGTACTATAGAGAATAATATTGTTGTTATTTTATTTTTCATTTTACCTCCTTAAAACCTAAAGTATAGAAATGGATTGAATGATGAATCAATTAAGAATGCTGTAACTACTAGTAATATAATAATTAATATGAATGGTTCTAATATCTTTATTATTTTGTTATCTTTATATTTATTGTATATATTTTTAATTAATGGAGTAGATGAGATAATTGAAATTAATAATATTACTATATAACTTCTAAAGAAGTATAATGTTTCATTTGTAATTAATGGTAAATTATTAAATCCAAACATTGATTTTAAGTATGTAAATATTTCCAATATATTATTTGAATTAAATATTATAAAGCTTATTAATATTATAAATAATGTATATATATGAGATATTACTTTATGTTTATCTAGATATTTTTTTAAGAATATTTTTTCTATTAATAAAATTACTGCAAAGAATAATCCCCATATACAAAAGTTCCAACTAGCACCATGCCATAAGCCAGTTATTAACCATACTATTAGTATATTTCTTATATATTTAGGTTTTGAAACTCTACTTCCTCCTAGAGGAATATATATATAATCTTTTAACCAACTTGATAATGATATATGCCATCTTCTCCAAAAGTCTGTAATTGATGAAGAAATAAATGGATAATTAAAGTTTTCTAAAAATTTAAAACCAAACATTGAACCTAGTCCTATAGCCATGTCACTGTATCCTGAAAAATCAAAGTATATTTGTAGAGTGAATGCGACTGCATTTAACCAATAGGTAGTGATTGATGGATTAATTACATCAAATAATGTTGTACTAAGTACTCCTAAAGTATTTGCAATTAATACTTTTTTTGAAAGGCCAATAATAAATCTTTTTATACCATATGAAAATTTATCAAATGAAGTTTCTCTATTATTTAATTCATTATGTATTGTTTCATATCTAACTATAGGTCCCGCTACTAATTGAGGAAAAAGACAAATATAAGTAGCGAATGATAATATATTTTTTTCTACATTTACTTTTCTTTTATAAACATCTATTACATATGATAATGCTTGAAAAGTAAAAAAACTAATTCCTAAAGGTAAGGCAATATGTAAAAGAGAAAAGTTTGTACTGAATATTGAATTTATATTAGTTATTAAAAAGTCTGTATATTTAAAATAGATAAATAACGATACATTAGATATTACACATAAAGTTAATAATATCTTTTTTAAATTTATTTTATTAGTTTTATCTATTAGTATGGCAAAAGTATAATTAATTAAGCATGATAATATTAATAACCATAAATAATCTGCTTCTCCATAAAAATAGAATAAAAGACTAAATAAAAGAAGAACTATGTTTTTGTATTTCTTAGGAGCTAAAAAGTATACTAATAAAAGTATGCTTAAAAAGAAATATATAAATGTTATGCTTGAAAATACCATAGTTCCTCCAGTTTTAGTAAATAATTATTTTAAATCTTTAAAATTCTTTTCTATTGTTTCTCTATTTTCATTAACCATTATTAAAAGAATTAAGTTTCCTTTTGATAATACTCTAACGTCTTCTTTTGGTACTTCTACACATATCCATTTTCTTGGATTCACTTTTTCTTGTATTTCTTTTTTAGCTTTTTCTATATCTGCATTATCATTCATACGTATTAATACTACAGAATGTGGAATTGATCCTATCATTGGTTCTGATGCTATCGCTTCTTTATAGTCTAGGGATTCTACTCCTAAATATGAAGATAGATTTTCTTTAGTTACATCTGCATTCATAAGTTTTGGTAGATTGTCTTCTTTAATTCCAGAATACATTTTAGACATAATGTCTTTTAAGTCTCCTTCGATATTTTTCTCTCCTTGGTTACATCCAGTAAGTAGTAAAGCTAGTAAAGCACTTAGGACAATTATTGATATTTTTTTCATGTTACCTCCTTATTAGTTACATTTTGAAAAAATTTTTAGTTCTTTGTCTTTTAAGACAAGTAGTGTATCTTTGTCTAATTTATTTTTATATACTCTATGTCCTTTTAAAGGTTTATCTTTTATTGTAAAAAGATAGTTTCCTTTATTTTGTTTTAATGAAATATTATTAGTATCAATAAAACAATTATCTTTATAATGAATTATGTCATTTGTTCTTTTTAAGGTCGCTACAGGAGTGGAATCATCATTATAAATTTGTTTTGGGATAAATAAAGTTATACAAAAACTTATTAGAACAACAAAAACCCCTAGTGGAATAAAAGATAAAAACGGGCTTATTTTTTTATGATTTAAAATGTTATTAAGCATTTTATCTTTTGATTCTTTGTCTGGAAGAATTGTATTTAGTGCATTTTTTATATTTTTATTTTGCATATACATCATCCTTTTGTAAAATATTTTTAAGAAGTTCTCGTCCTCTTCTTAAATATGATCTAACTGTTGATGCGTTTATATTTAATTTTGTTGCAATTTCATCACTTGTATAACCTTCATAATAGTACATATAAATTATTATTTTATATTTTTTAGGAAGGGATAACAATATATTTAATGTTTCATCTGTATGATCATTAATTGGTAGAATTTCATTATCTATATTTTTGTTTTTTCTATACCAAGTTTTTAAAGAATTTTTACAATGATTTGATGCACTAAGAACTAGCCATGCCTCTAAGTGTTCTTCGTTTTCGTATATTTTATTAGCTCGTATAAATTTTTCAAAAACAGTTGAGACTGCATCTTCTGTATCATCTTTGTTTTTCATATATAAATAGCAAATCCTATATATTTTATCAACATATTTATTATAAACTTCAACAATCTCTTTGTTCGATCTAAACAAAGAGTTGGACATTTAAACCACTCCCTCCATATACTAAACAATTATATATATAAGTTTGTTGCATTATATTTTGTTTCTTTATATATTTTAACTTGTTTTATGATATTTTGAAAGGTTTATATGTATATTCTTAAGTAGAAAGTTATGTATTTACTTGATAATTACTTAAGAAAAAGTGATAATGAATATATAAAAGTTATTGTTTTATTAGTTTGCAACTAAAAAGTGCTTAAATTAATATAAAAGTTATTTACTGTAACTATATATAAATGTTATTATTTATTAAAGGAATGTATTAGTATATTACACCTTTGTAAGAAATATTGTGTTAAATTATTTTAAATGTTATTATTATGTGGCTAAAGAGAGGTGAATAGTAGAATGAAAACTAAGATACAAAGAGATTTATTTGGATTAAGTAATGAGGAAGTATTAAAAAGAGTTAATGAAGGAAAAATAAATATTGATACTTCTATTAAAACTAAAACTAATAAACAAATTATTAGAGAAAATATATTTACTTTATTTAATGTACTTAATTTTATTTTTGCTATACTTTTGATAGTAGTTGGGTCTTTTAAAGATTTGTTTTTTATGTGGTTAATTGTAGTTAATAGTGTTATTGGTATAGTTCAAGAGATTAGATCAAAGAATGTTATTGATAAGTTATCTTTACTTGCTTTAAAAAAAGTAAATGTTATTAGAAATGGTAAAGAGATAAGTATAGGTATTAATGATATAGTTATAGATGATATTATGGTTCTTAGATCTGGTAATCAAATTGCAGCGGATGCGATTGTTATTAAAAATGAATGTGAAGTTAATGAATCTTTGCTTACAGGTGAGGCAGATTCAGTTACTAAAAGTATTGGGGAAACTTTATTTTCTGGTAGTTATTTATCTAGTGGTGAAGTAATGGCTAAAGTAATTCATGTAGGTGAGGATAATTATGTAGCTCAAATTAGTAAGGATGCTAAAAAGATTAAAAGAAGTGAGTCTCAAATTATGAAGGCAATTAATAGAATAGTTGCTATTGTTTCTGTTATTATTATTCCTTTAGGTATTATGTTTTTTATAAGACAATTTAATTTAGATGGTTTTACTTTTAGTGATGCTGTAGTTCATACGGTAGCTGCTTTAATTGTTATGGTTCCTCAAGGTCTTGTTTTACTTACTAGTGTTGTTCTTGCTATTAGTGTTATAAGATTAGCTAAGCATAAGGTTTTAGTACAAGATTTATATAGTATTGAATCGTTAGCTCGTACTGATATAATTTGTCTTGATAAAACTGGAACTATAACTGAGGGAAGTATGATAGCGGATGATGTTATAGGGATGGGTAAATATAATTATAATGATGCTTTAAATCTTCTCGGAAGTTATGCATCTTCTATAAATGATAGTAATCCTACTATTAATGCTATTAGGGAAATTGCTTCTAATAAAGAGTTTAGTGATATAAAAGAAATGTTTTCATTTTCTTCTGATAAAAAGTATTCTGCTATTGCTCTTAAAAAGGGTGGATATGTACTTGGAGCTCCGGATTTTATAGGGAATGAAACTAAAAAAGAACAAACTGAAATTAATGAATATTCTAAAGATTATAGAGTTTTAGGTTTATATAAGACTGAAAAAGAAATTAAAAAGAATTGTTTACCTGATGATTTATCTTTAATATGTTTAGTTTTACTTAAAGATAAGATTAGATATTCAGCTAAAAAAGTTCTTGATTATTTTAAGAACGAGGGTGTTGGTGTTAAGATTATTTCTGGAGATCATGTTAGTACTGTTGTAAATATAGCTAGAGTTTTAGAGATTAATGGATATGAAAAAGCTATTGATTTATCAAGTGTTAAAACAGATGAAGAGCTTGAAAAAGCAGCTATAGAATATACAATATTTGGTAGAGTTACTCCTCTTCAAAAGAAAAAATTAGTTATTGCTTTAAAAAATGCTGGTCATACAGTAGCGATGACTGGAGATGGAGTTAATGATGTTATGGCTTTAAAAGAGGCTGATTGTGGTATAGCGATGGCTGCTGGATCTGATGCAGCGCGTAATGTGAGTGAGCTTGTACTACTTGATAATGATTTTGATTCTATGCCTAAAGTTGTAGATGAAGGAAGACGTAGTATTAATAATATAGAACGTTCTGCAAGTTTATTTCTAAGTAAAACAATTTATGCTACATTATTAATAATGTTCTTCTTATTTGTTACTCTTCCGTATCCTTTTAAACCCATTCAACTTACTTTAGTTGATATGGTAGTTATTGGAATACCTTCATTTATATTAGCTTTAGAGAAAAATACAAATAGAGTTAAAGGGAAATTTTCTAAAAACATTTTATATAAATCTCTACCTACAGCCTTGATGGTATTTTTCAATATTGTGATATTTAGTATATTGCAAAAGTTTAATGTATTTGATCAGAACACTATTTCAACATTAGCGATATTCTCTACAGCGTTTATTGGATTTGAATTACTTTATACTATTAGTGAGCCTTTTAATAATTTAAGAACTGTATTATTCTTTTCTATGATAATATTATTTTCTTTACAGTTTATTTTCCTACATGATTTTTATTCAATCGCTAAGCTAAGTTTTGCTTCTGGTAGTGTAGCGGTAGTTATGATGATAGTTGATAATTATTTATATAAATATGTGATTAAAGCAGTTAAATTTGTAATAGATCATATAAATTTTAAAAAAGAAAGAGAAGTAGTGTAATGATTAAGTGTATATGTGATTTATTAGATAAGAATGTTTTATCAAATGGTGAAAAAATAGCTTTTAAGGAGATAAATAGAAGTATTACTTTTAATGATTTTCAAATGAGAAGTTACTCTATTTCTACTTTTTTGTGTAAGTGGGAAAGAGATTCTATTGTTATTTTCATAGATAAAGGGATTGATGCATTGTGTTCTATGATTGGAGCGGTTGGTAGTAATAATTATTATACTGTAATGGATGTTAATACACCGAAAAATAGAATAATTGATATTATTTCTCAACTTGAACCTAAAGTTATTCTAACTACAAAGAAATATGAAAGTATTTTAAAAGATTTTCAAATAGAAAATTATATTTGTTTAGAAGATATTAATGATAATGTAGATAAAAAGTTATTATTAAATAGAAGAAATAATTTAATTGATACTGATAGTATGTATGTGTTATTTACATCAGGGTCTACTGGTTCTCCTAAGGGTGTAGTAGTATCACATAAAGCATTACTCAGCTATATAGAGTGGTTTATAGAAGAATTTAAAATAGATAATAACACTGTTTTTGGTAGTCAAACTCCACTTTATTTTAGTATGTCTGTGTCTGATGTTTTTTCTACTATTGTACTTGGCGCTACTATGTGTTTGATTCCTAAGATGTATTTCTCTTTTCCTATTAAATTAATAGAATATTTAAATAATGAAAAAGTTAATACTATATATTGGGTACCTTCTGCTTTAAGTATTATTTATAATTTTAAAGCTTTAGATCAGTTGAAAATGAATTATATTAATAAGATATTATTTGCAGGTGAAGTAATGCCTATGAAAGTACTTAATTATTTTAGAAGTCAGTTACCTTCTGTTAAATATTTTAATTTATTTGGTCCTACAGAAACAACTGATATATGTACATTTTATACTGTAGATAAAAAGTTTGAAGATTATGATGTTCTTCCTATTGGAAAACACTGTAATAATGTTGATGTTATAATTTTAAAAGATGATAATACTGAAGCTTTAGGTGAAGAATCTGGAGAGTTATGTGTTAGAGGTTCTTTTCTAGCGAGTGGTTATTATAAAAATACTCAAAAAACTAGTGAAGTTTTTATACAAAATCCTTTAAATAACTATTATCCTGAAGTTATATATAAAACGGGGGATATAGTTAAATATAATTCAGAAGGTGAACTTATTTATTTATCTCGTAAGGATTTTCAAATAAAACATATGGGATATAGAATAGAACTTGGAGAAATTGAGGCAAAAGCCGGAAGTATTGATGGTATTAGTAGTGTAGCGTGTATATATGATAATTTAAATGATGAAATTATATTATATTTTGTATCAACAGTTATTGAAAAAAATGATGTATTATTAAGTCTTGTATCATTATTACCAAAATATATGATACCTAGTAAAGTTATAAGAATAGAAAGTATGCCTTATAATTCTAATGGTAAAATAAATAGAAGTGTTTTAAAAGAAAAAGGAGAGAATAAAGTATGCAAAAATTAATTGATGTTTTTAATGATGTTAAACCAGGGATTGATATAAATTCTAATTCTTTAATAGATGATGGTATTATTGATTCTTTTGATATTATTACTCTTATATCTTACGTTAATAGTGAGTTTGATATAGAGTTTCCAGTATCAGAGATATTACCTGAAAATTTTAATAGTATTAAGAGTTTGTATGAAGTTATAAACAAAATAGTAAATAAGTAGTAGGGGTGTTTTAATATGTCAGTAGTATCTTTAGAGTTTTGGGTATTTATATTTGTAACTGTATTACTTTATTTTCTTATGCCTAAAAAAATAAAATGGATAGTTTTATTAGTTTCTAGTATAGTTTTTTATATTATTTCCTCTAAGGTACTTAGTATTTATCTTTTTGTAAGTGTGATTAGTATTTATGTAGGAGCTTTAGGAATAAGTAAAATTAATAATATTCCTGTAACTGATGAGAATAAGAAAAGAAATAAAAGAAATAAAAAAATAATTTTGTTAATTATTATTCTTATTAATATAGGAATGCTTTTATATTTAAAATATTATAATTTTTTTGGTGAGATTATAGGGTTAATCGTTAATAGTAAGTTTAGTATTAAGACAATATTGTTACCTCTAGGAATTTCATATTATACACTTCAAGGGATTAGTTATGTAGTTGATGTTTACAGAGGTAAGACAGAGGCAGATAGGAATATTGGAAGGCTATCTTTGTTTTTAATATTTTTTCCACAAATGACTATGGGACCGATTAGTAAATATTCATCTCTTGCTAATCAATTGTATGAAGGACATAAAATTAATTATAATAATTTTAAATATGGATTTACTTTAATATTATTTGGATTATTTAAGAAGTTGGTAATTGCTGATAGGGCTGGAATGTTTGTTAATGAAGTATTTAAAATAAATACAGGTGGATTAAATGTAGTTTTAGCGATCGTTTTATATACAATTGAGATATATGCAGAATTCTCTGGATATATGAATATAATTACTGGTATTTCAAAAATGATTGGAATAGATTTGCCACTTAATTTTAATAGACCTTTCTTTTCTAAGAGTATCGCTGAATTTTGGAGAAGATGGCATATTACTTTAGGTGTTTGGTTAAAAGATTATATATTTTATCCTATTTCTTTATCTAAGTATATTAGTAAAATCGTTTTTTTCACTAGAAAACATTTACCTAAAAGTGCATCTAGGTTTATTGCTTCTGCTTTACCTTTATTCTTCGTTTGGTTTTTAAATGGATTATGGCATGGGGCGAGTATAAAATATATAGTTTATGGATTGTATTATTATATTTTAATGATGATAGGATTAGCATTTAAACCTTTGTTTGATAAATTAATAGCTAAATTCAATATTAATACTGAATCTCTATTTTATAAGGTTTTTCAAGTACTTAGAACTATTTTAATTGTTTTAATAGGTATGATGATATTTAGATCTAAGAGTTTAGGTAGTGCTTGGAGTATGTTTATTTCTATATTTAATTTTAGTACACCATTTTCTTTATTTGGATTACATTTAATAGATTTTATAGTTTTATTTGTAGGGGTGAGCGTTATGTTAATAGTTGGTATAATAGGTGAAAAGGGAAAAGATCCTTTTGAGGTATTGTGCAAGAATGGTTCATATGTGCAGATTTTTGTTTATGTATTTTTAATATTAAGTGTAGTTATTTTTGGAATATATGGATACCATTTTAATGCTAGTGATTTCATATATGGACAGTTTTAAAAAAGGAGTATGCGTATAATGAAGAAAATTAAGGAACCAATAATAATAGTAATAATAATTGTTATAGTTGTATCTTCTCTTTTATTAATATCTAGGATATTCATTCCTAAGTGGATTAATAAGAATGAGGGAAGTATTACTTATATTATGAGAGGACTTTATTCAGAAAAAAAGAATTCAATGGATGTTATGTTTATGGGTAATAGTCAGATTTATAGTGGAGTTAATCCTATGGAATTATGGAATGATTATGGAGTTAGTTCTTATGTGTATGCTTCTCCTGGACAAAGAAGTTCAACTACTTATTATATGTTGAAAGAGGCTTTAGAGTATCAACATCCTAAAGTTATAGTAATGAATGTAGAAAATTTATTTTATAAGACTACAGGAGCTAAAACAGCAGCTAGGAAAGTTTTTGATAATATGAGATGGGATAAAGTAAAGGTTGAGGCAATAATGGATAAGTCTTATCAAAATACCCCAGGTGATGTTATAAGTTATATGTTTCCACTGTTATGGTATCATTTTAGGTATAAGGAATTAAAGTTAGAAGATTTTAATTTATCTTTAGCTAAAATTCATCATCCTTATAAAGGATATAGTTTACATTCAGAGATTAATCCTAAAGTTAAAGATTTGGATTATATGGAAGTTACTGATGATAAAGCTGAGTTTAATCCTAAAGGACAAGAGTATTTAGAAAAAATAATTGATATTTGTAATAAAGAAAATATTAAAATAGTTTTAGTTCAAGTTCCAGCTGGAGATTTTTGGAATTATCCTATGCATAAGACTATGAGTGAATATGCAAAACAAAAGAATTTAACTTTTATTGATATGAATTTAATGTTAGATGAATTAAAATTTGATTGGAATACTGATACATATGATAAGGGTACACATTTAAATATATATGGCTCTGACAAAGTTACTTCATTTTTAGGAGAATATCTTACAAAAAATTATGCATTAGTTAATCATAAATTTGATAAGAATTATAGTGATTGGAATACTCAATATAAAGATTATCTAAAAGGTAGAGAAGAAGATATAAATAGAACAAATAAGGGTATTATTAAATCAAGTAGTAATAGTTTTTATAATTTCAATGAAAGAGGAAAAAATATTCATGAAAAACATAGAAGGAATAAAGTACAGTATAGAGAAAAGAAATAATGAAACTGCTCATCTTCAAGGTATAGAAATATTAGATAAACTTTTAAGAAATGAAAATATTTGTGATTATACTATTGGTTATACTAATAATTTAAAACCTTTTATTGATAATAATAAATATATTAGTGTTTCTCATACAGAGGAATATGTTGTTTGTGCTGTATCGGATAAGAATATAGGGATAGATATTATAAAAATAAGGGAAAAAGATGATAAAGTAATGAAATATTTTTTTTCTAAGGATGAAAGAAATTATGTTAATAGTTCTGAAGACAGTGGTAAAGCTTTTTCTTATGTTTGGACTTTAAAAGAGGCTTTTATAAAATTAAATGGGGATAAGTTAAAAGATATAAACAATTATAATGTAATTATAGATAATAAAATAAATATAGAAAATGCAAGTTATTATTTTATTGAAGATATTAAGGATTATGTTATATGTGTAATCAAAAGTAATTAAGAATTTTAATAGAATAAGTTTTTATTTAATTGTATAATAACTTTAGGTGAGTTTTATGGATAAAGTAGTAGAAGAAATTACTAAGTTTAATGAAGAAAGAGATTGGGATAAGTTTCATACTGAAGAGAATTTGGCAGTGTCTATTTCTATTGAAGCGGGAGAACTTTTAGAATGTTTTCAATGGAATAAACAATACGATAAGGATGAGGTATGTGATGAACTTGCAGATGTAGTGAGTTATTCTATTATGTTAGCACAGAGGTTAAATGTTGATTTAGAGACTATTATTTTGAATAAAATCGAAAAGAATAGAAAGAAATATCCTATAGAAAAATCCAGAGGAGTTAGTACTAAATATAATAAGTTATAAGCTAAACTATAAATATTTTAATTATAGTTTTTTTTAATAAATTAATAATTTTTATACAAATGATGTATATATTGATTTATAATGTTATAATTTAAGTATAAGTTTTGGATTGGAGTTTATTTTATGATTATTAAAGATAATAAAGAATTAAAACAAAAGGATTTTATAAATGAGAAAGAATTACAAAATTATTTTGAAAAAAATCTTTCTAAAATTCTTGATTTTCAGTTTATTGATACAGAATTTGCAGTTGGTAATTTTAGAATAGATACATTAGCTTTTGATAACGAGACAAATGCATTTAGAATTTTAGAATATAAGAATATAAGAAGCCGTAGTTTAGTTGATCAGGGCTATACTTATTTAAAGTTATTACTTGAGAGAAAAGCAGATTTTATATTAAAATATAACGAAAAGACTAATTCCAATTTAAGAGTTAACGATGTAGATTGGACTCAATCTAGAATTGTATTTGTGTCTCCAAGTTACACTGAATATCAGTTAAATGCAACAGATTTTAAAAATATTCCTTTTGATTTAATTAGAGTAACAAAATATGAAAATGATATAGTTGATGTGGATTTTATAAAAAAATATAGCAATGTTAATGTTAATGAGTTTATGACTGACTCAAAGCAAAAGGAAGTTAATCAAGAAGTTGTAGTATATACTGAAGAAGATCATTTAAGTAAATTACCAGATAATATAAGAAATTTATATGAATCACTTAAGAGTGAAATATTAGAATTAGATGATATAGATATAGTTGTGCAAAAACATTATATTTCATTTAAGGGTAGAACGAACATAATTGATGTAGTACTAAATAATAGTAAATTAAAAATATATATTAATATGAAAAAAGGAACGTTAGAGGATTATATGAATATAGCCAAAGATATTTCTAGTCTTGGCCATTTGGGCAATGGAGATTATGAAATCGATGTATTTAATGTTGATGATATTTATAAAGTAATTCCTTTAATTAAACAATCAATTATTAAAAATAAGAAATAA
>JAVXDN010000002.1:0-39507 GCA_036658935.1 Bacilli bacterium
AGCAAGAAGGAAAAAATAGACTTTTTCCTTCTTTTGTGTTATAATATGTATCAATTAGAGGGGGTCTAATTATGAATATCAATAAAAAAATCTTAAATTATTGTTTAAATATTTCTATACTTATAGTTATAATGGTTGGAACACTTCCACTTATGAACAATAAAACAATAGAAAACAATGCACAAATAGCATCGAGTTATTCTAAATTAAACACAGATAATTTAGATATTAAAATAGTGTCATCTCGTCCTGAAGCATTAAGTTATCCAGTATCAAATATTGAAGGATTAAGTAAACCTACAACATCATTAGATATATTAAACTTAAATAATGAAGATAAAACATATAATTTGTATTTAACAGTAGATTCATCTTCAACACTTGATATAAAATATATTAATATTAAAGCCACTGATTATATATCAAAACTAACTGATTTAAAACAAATAAAAAAGAACAATAAGACTTATTATTTAATAGATAGTTATAAAATAAAAGGAAATTCAACATTAAATTATAATATATATATGTGGTTAGATAGTACATGTGGAAACTCAGAACAAAACAAAACACTAGAGTTTAATTATGAAATAGATTAAAATAAGACTTTATCATTTTACTAATGATAAAGTCTTATTGCATTTAGTTGTATTTTATTATAAAATAAGTATAGAAAAATAGGTGGATTAATATGAATTTAGAAAAACTATTAAAAAGAGAAATATTAATAACTGTAGTAACAGTAAGTATTATAGCACTAGGGTTCTTTGCATTTTCTTATGCATACTTTAAACAAACAGATACAGGAAAAACAAATGCAATAACATTTGGAGATATTAAATTAACATTTTGTAATGATACTTCATGTGAAACAACAGTACAAAATCTTGGAAGAACAATTGGAGTAACAACATCTGGAGGAGTAACAACACCAAATACAATATTACCATTAACCGATGCTGAAGGTTTAGCTACTGCACCATATATATTTAAAGTAACTAATACAGGTAATTTAAAATTAACCGCAAAAGTTATATTAGAACCGGACCTAACATTTGTAACAGGAATAGCAGGAAATGACCCGTTTGGAGTACCATATAGTAGTTATACAAGAGTAGCTGATGATCAAATGAAAATAGCAATAGTAGAAAACTCAGTAGCACCAACACCTGCAGATTCAATATTATATTCAACACTTACAAATCGTGAAATTAAATCAGGAATTGTACTAAATCCAGGAGATATAAAAATATATAAAGTATATATTTGGGAAAAATCAGATGCCCTTAATACCTCACAAGGTAAATACTTTGTAACTAACATAAAAGTAGCTGGAGATTATATTCCAGAATAAAAAAACATTTGGATTACTTATCTAAATGTTTTTCTAATAATGAAATAACTTTATACATAAATATAGATAAGAATAGTAGTAAAATAATTCCACTCATAACTAAATCTAAATTAAAAACTTGAGTACCATAAAGAATTAAATATCCAATCCCTGCCTTTGAAGTTAAAAACTCTCCCATAATAACTCCTATCAAACACATAGATATATTTATTTTAAAAGAATTAATAATAACTTTTTTATTTTCAGGTATTATTGCATTTAATAATATTTGAAATTTACTAGCTTTAAAAGTTTTCAATAATTTAATCTTTAATTGACTAGTATTTTTAAATCCTATAAATATAGTTTGAATACTTACTATAATAGAAATTAAAACTGCCATTGTAACTATGCTTTTAGTATTCGCACCTATCCATATAATTATTATAGGACCTAAAGCAACTTTTGGTAAAGAATTAAACATAGTAAGATATGGATCAACTACTCTTGATAAAAATTCACTTTCATACAATAATATGGATATGAAAAATGATAATATACTAGTAATACAAAAAGCTATAATAGTTTCATAAGAAGTAACCCAAATATGATGAAAAATGTTATTGTTTTTAAATAAATCAATTATGGTATATACAATTTTAGAAGGACTACTACTAATAAAAGAATTAATTATTTCCTCTCTAGCTAAAAATTCCCAAGATATAATGAAAACTACACTAATCATAATTTGAAACATAAATATAATAAATTTTTTAAATTTAACATTATTTATGTATTTTTTTTGTTCATTACTCATCATCATCAATATCCTTCCATAAAATATCATAATAACTAGCGAATTCCGGAGCTTTTCTATTATGGATAGGATTCTTTTTATCAGTTAATTTAATTTCATAAATATTTTTTATTTTAGAAGGTCTTTTTGATAAAACTATAATTCTCTTTGAAATACTAATCGCTTCTGAAATATCATGAGTAACAATAATAGTAGTCTTCTTTTCTTCTTTTATAATATTATACACGTCATCAGTTACCTTTAACCTAGAAACATAATCCAACTTAGAGAAAGCCTCATCAAGTAGTAATAAATCCGGTTTAGTTGCAAGAGTTCTAATAAGTGAAACTCTCTGTCTCATACCACCAGATAAACTAGTTGGCTTTTTATACATAAAATCTTTTAAACCATATTTAATTAATAAAGACTTAACATAATTTATACTTTCTATTGTAACCTCATGTTTAATTTTTAAACCTATTAAAGCATTATCAAGAACATTTAAAAAATCAAATAAAGCATCTTCTTGCAACATATATCCAACTTTAATATTATCTTTAAAATCAACTGTACCATTGTAATCATTATCAAGACCAGCTAAAATATTTAAAATAGTGCTTTTTCCACACCCACTAGTCCCTATAATAGATATAAATTCTCCCTCTTTAACACTTAAATTAAAATTCTCAATAGCATTAACCTCACCAGATAAACTATGATATACTTTAGATAAATTCTTAACTTCAAGAATATTATTTTTCATTAAACTCATTAGTTACAAGCTTATCAAAACTAACATCCTTATCTAAAGCATTATTGTATTTCATAATTTCTTTTAAAGTATTAAAAGCATCCTCTTCAACATAAGTATTATCCCACCAAGAGTCATTATCCTTATATCTTTTTACTATTAAAGTTAAATCTTCTTTACTAATAGAAGGAAACTCAGCCTTAATAACTTCGCTGATTTTTTGTGCACTATTATTTTTAACAAAAGCTAACCCTCTATTTATAGCTTTAACAAATTTTCTTAAAACATCTTTATTATCATTAATATAACTTTTTCTTGAAAAGAAAGTAGTATAAGGAACCTCTCCAGACATTCTACCAATACTAGATAATACACATCCATACTTTTCTTTTTCTAAAGTTAGAGCAGTAGGTTCAAATAAATTAACATATTCTCCTTCTCCTGAAATAAACGCTCCACTTAGAGAAGCAAAATCCACACTAGAATTAATATTTACATCTTTTGGATTAATACCATTTTTATATAAACCATAAGTAAAAACCATTAAAGGCATACCACCAACTCTACCAGCTAAAACATTCTTAGAAATTAAATTTTTCACATCAAAATTATCTTTCTCATTACAACTTCCAACTAAGAATTGTCCATCTCTTTTTGTAAGAGAAGCAAAAGTTTTAACATAATCTTTTTCACCATTATTATAAACATAGAAACTAGCCTCAGCTCCAGCTAAACCAATATCAACATCTTTACTTAACACAGCAGCAGTAGTCTTATCCGCTCCAGAAGTTAAAATAATTTCAATATCAATACCCTCATCTAAAAAATATCCATTTTCTTTCGCAACATACCAAGGACTATAAAAAACAGAATGAGTTACTTCAGCAACACTAATTTTAATATTATTACTTTTATTATTTTCCCTAACTTTAATAATACCAATAATCAATAATGAAAATATAATAATACTAAATAAAAACACAATAATTTTATTCTTCATACTTCCTCACTTTCTATATCTAGTATATTCTATTAGAAACTATAAGTGAAACTAACAACATAGATAAAAAAAATAAAATTTTATAATCAGCCTTAAAACTATTGACGTGTACATTACACTCTATTTTTGGTATAATTTAAACTATGAGGTGAAGTTAATGAAAAAATTTTTTAAATCATTTGGAATATTTTTATCAGTAATATTAAGTATGATACTTGTATGCTTGATAATAAGTTTTGTAATTTTAATAAATACTAATAAATTTTTAACTCCTGAGTTTATTACTTCTTCAGTCAATAATATAGATATAAAAGAAATAGTAAAAACAAATAATGAATTAAAATTTGTTTATGATGAAGCATTAAAATATGAAATTAAACCAGAAGTAGTAGATGAAGTATTATCATCTTCTAAATTAAAAGAAAATATAGCAAAAAGATTGTATTCAAAAATAGATAATATTAATATAGAGAACACTTCAAATCAAATAAAAAAAGAAGACTTACTAAAACTAACTGATGAAGTAATAAATGATATAAATAAAAATGAAATTAAAGTATCAGTTTATGAAAGAAGTCAAATAACAAACTTGATAAATGATAACAGTGATACAATAATTAAATATATAGATAAAACAGATAAAAGTAGTATTTCATTAGAACCTTCAACACTTCAAAAATTATATAAATTATTTGGAAGTAATATACAAATAATACTTATCCTTATAGTACTCGCTGTCATTCTACTAATAGCATTATTTACCTTATCTATATATAAATGGATGTATTATGTAGGTGTAGCTTCTATATCTTCAGGAACTATATTAACTATATTTGGGATATCTTCTTCATCAATAGTAAATTTATTTGATAAAGAACTATCCACTAGCTGGCTTAGTGCAATAGACAGCTTTATGCATCCTTTAGGCGAACATTTTATAATACTAGGATTAATTCTATTAGGAATAGGTTTTGCTTTGATGCTAGGCGCTATTATAATAGATCACATAATAAGTAAAAATGAAAAAGCATATATAAATAAAGACTTTTTAGAAACTCCAACACATAAAAAAAACGAACTAACATTTGAAAAAGATATTGCTCTTGAACAAAAGATAGAACAAATACAAAAGAAAAAGAAAACAAGAAAAAGTAAATAAAAGGAGGAACTTATGAACATAATTTATTTAGGAGAAGAATTAACTAATTTTAATAATTCAATTATGCTCTTAGGCCCTTCACCAAGAATAGATTTAACTCACTCCTGGAGAGAAAATGCATTATCAATACTAGAAAAACTAAACTTTAAAGGAACTGTAATTATTCCTGAATTTAGAAATAAAGAATCTTACATAGGAAAATTATTAGATTGGAATATATTATGTGCAACTTCATGTACATTAAAAGTATTCTGGGTACCTAGAAGCTTACCTAATTATCCAGGATATTCAACCAATGTAGAGTTTGGATATTTTATAGATAAAGGTCCTATACTTTATGGAAGACCAGATAATTCACTTGAAACTTCATATTTAGATTTTATGTATAAAAGTGTCTTGAATAAAAAACCTATAAACAATTTAGAGGAATTATTAAGTACAGCAAAGAATTTAATAGAGGAGAAAACAAATGATAAAATTAAATGATAAACAGACATTAGCAGTAAACCATACAGAAGGACCTTGCTTAGTCTTAGCAGGCGCTGGATCTGGTAAAACAAAAGTACTAACAGAACGTATAGTTAAATTAATAAACGATGGAATAAATCCAAATAACATTTTAGCTATTACATTTACTAATAAAGCAGCTAAAGAAATGAAGAAAAGAATAACTTTAAGAATAGGAGATATTTCTTCATCAATATATATAGGAACATTTCATTCATTTGGATTAAAAGTATTAAGAGAAAATTATGCTTCTATTGGATATAAAAAGAATATGACAATACTAGATAGAGATGACACAAGTAGTATAATAAAAAGAATAGTAAAAGAATTAAATCTAGATAAAGATGAATATACACCAGGATATATTTTAAATAAAATATCATTTGCAAAAAACGAAGGATTAACTCCTGAAGAATATGCTCCTTATATGAAAAATAAAATAGATGATAATGTAGTTAAAATATATGAAAATTATGATAGAATGCTAAAAGAAAATAACTCTCTTGATTTTGATGACTTACTAACTTTACCTGTAACTTTATTTAAAAAAGATAAAGAAGCATTAGAAAAATATCAAGAACATTATAAATATATATTAGTAGATGAATATCAAGATACTAACCAAGTACAATATGAACTATGCAAACTTCTAGCACACAAATATAAAAATATATTTGTAGTAGGTGATGTAGATCAAAGTATATATGCATGGCGTTATGCTAACTATGAAAACATATTAAACTTTGAAAAAGATTACAAAACAACAGAAGTTATTATTTTAGAACAAAACTATAGAAGCACTAAAAGTATATTAGATGCTGCAAACTCAGTTATAAAAAACAATACAAAAAGAAAAGAAAAAAGTTTATGGAGTGAACTCGGTGATGGAGAAAAAATAGAATATATAATAACTGATAATGAAAAAGAAGAAGCAAAATATATATCTAGAGAAACAAAGAACTTAATGGATAAAGGATATGAACTAGATAATATTGGAGTACTTTATAGAACAAATGCTCAAAGTAGAGTAATAGAAGAAGAATTCTTAAAAGAAAATATACCATTTAAAATAGTAGGAAGTTATTACTTCTATAATAGAAAAGAAATAAAAGATTTAATTTCATACTTAAATCTAATATATAATACAAGTGATACAGTAAGCTTAGAAAGAGTAATCAACGTACCTAAAAGAGGTATAGGAACTAAAACAATAGAAAACCTAAGAAATAAATCAAATGAATTAAACTTATCAATGTTTGAATCAATTGAAGGTGGAAAAGAAGAAGACTTTAAAAAAATAGTATTAGAACTAATAGAAGATTCTAAATCATTAAGCTTAACTCAAATAGTAGATGATGTATTATCTAAAACAGGAATGAAAAAAGAATTGGAAATCGCTGCAGACCTAGAAAGCGAAATAAGATTAGAAAACCTAGAAGAATTTAAAAGTATAACCGCTTCTTTTGAAGAAAGAGGAATATATACATTAGAAGAATTTTTAGAAAATATAGCATTAGTAAGTGATATGAGAGAATATAGAGAAAATGAAAATGGAGTTCAATTAATGACCCTTCATTCAGCTAAAGGACTAGAATTTGACGCAGTGTTTTTAGTAGGAATGGAAGAAGGAATATTCCCACATTATAGATCACAAGAAAGTGAAGATGAACTAGAAGAAGAAAGAAGACTATGTTACGTAGGAATGACAAGAGCTAAAAAAGCATTATACTTACTAAATGCAAAGAAAAGAATGCTATTTGGAAAAACCACTTGTAACATGCCAAGTAGATTCATTTCAGAAATAGATAAAAACTTATTACATACAACAAGTGCAATAAATAAAACAATATCATCTAAAACATTTGTACCTAACATGTATGAAGAAGATAGAAATGATACTTTACGCACTGGAGATAAAGTAACACATGCATTATTCGGAGAAGGAATAGTTGTAGGTATAAATGGAAGCATAGCATCTATTGCATTTGAACATAATGTAGGAATAAAACAAATAGCAAAAGATCATAAAAGCTTAAATAAAAAGTAATCAATAAAATGATTATTTTTTATTAAAAAAATAAGATATATCTTTATAAAACATCTTATATTTTGTATAATATTAATAGGAGAAAATAAATGAAAAGAATAGATGAATTAGTAGAATTATTAAATAAATATAATTATGAATACTATGCCTTAGATAAACCAAGTGTAACTGATCAAGAATTTGATAGATTAATGCAAGAATTAATATCTCTTGAACTTCAGTATCCACAATATAAAAAAGAAGATTCACCAACACAAAGAGTAGGTGGAATTGTTATAGATGAATTTGAAAAAGTAACACATAAAATCCCTGCATTTAGTTTAAGTAATGTATTTAATGAAGAAGAAATAATAGAATTTGATAAAAGAATAGAAAAAATAGTAGATAATAGAGAATATGTATGTGAATTAAAAATAGATGGATTATCTGTAACATTAGACTATGAAAAAGGAATATTAGTAAAAGCTGCTACTAGAGGGGACGGAATAGTAGGAGAAGACATAACACACAATGCTAAAACTATAAAATCAATCCCATTAAAATTAACTTCTTCAGTAGATATAACTGTACGTGGAGAAATATTTATGGATAAAAAAGTATTTGAAAAACTAAATATAATAAGAAAAGAAAAAAACTTAGAATTATTCCAAAATCCAAGAAATGCAGCAGCTGGATCAGTTAGACAATTAGATTCAAAAATAGCTGCTTCTAGAAACTTAGATACTTTTATGTACCATTTACCAGAAAATAAATTAAAAACTCATATAGATAGCTTAAAATACATGAGTGAACTTGGTTTTAAAGTAAATCCTAATGTTAAACTATGTAAAAATATACAAGAAGTATTGAATTTCATAAAACTATGGACTGAAAAAAGACCTTCATTACCTTATGAAATAGATGGAGTAGTAATAAAACTTAATAATATAGAATCTCAATTAAAAGCTGGATATACAGCTAAATATCCTAAATGGGCGACTGCATATAAATTCCCAGCAGAAATGGTATTAACAAAACTTAAAGATATAATATTTACTGTAGGAAGAACTGGAGTAATAACACCTAATGCAGTACTAGAACCTGTTAAAATTGCAGGATCAACCGTTTCAAGAGCGACACTACATAACGAAGAATATGTAATAGGAAAAGATATAAAAATAGGAGACTATGTTTATTTAAGAAAAGCAGGAGATGTAATACCAGAAGTTGTTAATGTAGAACTTAAAAGAAGAGAAAACGTAAAAGAATTTTCAATGATAAAAACATGCCCAATATGTGGTTCTATTCTAAATAAAAAAGAAAGTCTAGTAGATAGTTTTTGTACTAATGACTCTTGCCCTGCAAGAAATATAGAAGGATTAATTCATTTTTGTTCAAGAAATGCTATGAATATAGAAGGTCTTGGATCTAATATATTAGAAGACTTCTATAACTTTAAATTTATAAAAACATTCGCTGATATTTATAGATTATCCTCTTCAGTTTTAGAACTTGAAGAATTAGAAGGATTTGGTAAAAAAAGTATAGATAATATTTTATTATCTATAGAAAAAAGTAAAACTTCATCATTAGAAAGATTGCTATTTGCTTTAGGAATACCAGGAATAGGTTCTAAAACAGCTAAAATATTATCTAAAAGATTTAATACATTAGATAATTTAATAGAGAGTAAAGAAGAAGAATTAATAAATATCCCTGATATAGGAGAAATATTATCGAAAAACTTACTTACTTACTTTAAAGATAAAAATAATATAGCATTAATAAATGAATTAAAATCATTAGGACTAAATACAACATATATAGAAACTCATCAAAAAATAGATGAAAACTTCTTAGATAAAAAATTTGTAATAACAGGTTCTTTTGATAATTTCACTAGACCGCAACTACAATCTATAATTGAACAAAAAGGAGGATCATATTCAACTACAGTATCCTCAAAAACAGATGTTGTAATAGTAGGAGAAGAACCAGGTAAAAAATATATAGAAGCTCAAAACTTAAATATAACTATTTGGTATAAAGAAGAAGTAAACAAATATTTTAATTAATATACAAGAAATAAGTAAAGTGTTTCTTGTATTTTTATATATTAATTGTAAAGTAGAAAATATGAATATAATATAGTATAATATATAATATTGAGGTGAAAGAAATGAAAAAATTATTTAAAGAAAACAAAATATTATTTATTTTAGGAGCTGTTATATTTATAAGTATTATAGTGATTATAGTATGTATGTTTATATATTTCTTTGGAAAAGATGCTAATAAATATGGAAATAGATTAAATGGAATAGAAAGTGTTGAAATATCAAAAGATAATGAAACTAAATTAAATAATTTATATAAAGATAATAAATCTGTAAATAAAGTAAACTATAACTTAAAAGGTAAAATTATATATATAACTATTGAATTAAAAGAAGTACTAAAGTTAGAAGATGCTAAAAGTTTAGCTGTTAAATCTTTAGAAGTATTTAGTGATGAAGTTAAAGCTTATTATGATATTTCATATACTATAAATGTACTAGATAATAAGGATAATAAATTATATCCAACACAAGGATATAAAAATAATTCATCCGCTCAAATAGTTTGGGTAAAACCAAATACGCAAGAATAAAGAAAAGAGTGAAATAAATGAGAAATAAAAAAGATGTAAAATTATATCTAATTATCGGAATAATTGCATTATCAGTTATAGGATTAATTATAGGAATAATTATATATTTTAATAGTTCTAAAAAGTCTTATACATTTATAGAGAAAAAATGGATTAATGATAATATTAATAATGTTATAGATATAAGTGTACCTGCTAACCTACCAGTATTCGCATCATCTGGTACAGGAGTTTTCTATGACTTTTTAAAAGACTTCTCAAAAGACACTAATCTTACATTCAATAAAGTAAGTAATAAAGAAACATCATATTCATTTAATGTAAAAAAAGATCCAAACAAAAAAGATGTTGTTTTATATAAAGATCATTATGTAGTAGTAAGTAAAACTAATATTAAAGTATCATCATTAAATGACTTACAAAATCATAAAATAGCAGTCTTAGAAAATGATCTTACAAGTATTTCAGAGTACTTAAATACAACAAATGGAATATCTATAACATCATATAGAACATTAACAGAAATCAAAGAACAACTAGAAGATTCTGCCTCATTTGCAATTATTCCACTTAACTCATCACTACAAGAAATAGTAGAACAAAATTACAACATAGTTTATCATTTAGATGGATTGAATGTTTATTATACTTTAAGTACTCCTGGAACTAATGATAAATTTAATAGTATATTAAATAAATTTTATACAAAATGGAAAGACAAAGAAGAAAAATTAAGAAATAAATACATATTAGATATTTATTACAAATCCAAAGGATTAACAGAACTAAAAAAAGAAGAAATAATGAAAGATGATTATATTGTAGGATATATTAAGAGTCTACCTTACGAAGGAAACGTTCATAATAAATTTAGTGGAATAACTGCTGGATACTTAGAAGGCTTTTCCGAGTTTTCAGGTTCAACTTATAAATATAAAGAATATAAAAGTGTTGAAAAACTAGCTTCTTCATTAAACTCTAAGAAAATAGATATAAATCTTAATTATTATGGTTTATCATCTTCATCATATGATGTCTCTCCAACACTAGGATCTATTGATTATTATGTTTTATTAAATAATAAAAATAACCTAATAATAGATAGTCTTTCATCATTAAAAAATGAAAAAGTATTAATGCTATCAAATACAATATTAACTAGAGAATTAAATAACACAGGACTTCTTAATATAAAAGAAAGTGGTTTCTCTAAACAACTATTAAAATCATTAAATAATAGCTCAATATTAATAGTAGATAAAGAATTTTATGATTTATATAAGACAACAGAACTAAAAGAATTTAAAATTGGATATAAAGGAAATGTAGATGCATATAATGAATTTCTACTTAATAATTCAAACACTGAATTCAATAAATTATTTAATTTTTACTTAAGTATAACAAGTCCTAACATGATAAAAGCAACAGCTGTATATAACACTGCATCTAACTTAAACTCTAATTTATTTACACGCTTTATTATAAAAAATATTTCATATATAGTTATATGTGTCTTAGCATTAGCATTCTTCTTCTATAAATTTAATCAAAAAATACAAATATCAAAGAAAATTAAAAAAGAAGATAAATTATTATATCTTGATGTAATGACTAACTTAAAGAATAGAAATTATTTAAATGAAAATATAGAATATTGGGAAGAAAATAAAGTATACCCACAAGCTATAATAACAGTAGACTTAAATAACATAAAATCTTTAAATGATCTTCATGGTCATGAAGAAGGAGATAAACAAATAAAAGCAGCATCTAACATATTAATTAAAACTCAAAGAGAAAACTCTGAGATAGTTAGAACTGATGGAAATGAATTTCTAATATACATAATTGGTTATAATGAAAATATGGTAACTACTTATATACATAAATTAACAAAAGAATTTAGATCCCTTCCATATAGTAATGGAGCATCTATTGGATACTCTATGATAGAAGATGAAATAAAAACAATAGATGACGCTATAAACGAATCATTAATAATGATGAGAAAAAACAAAGAGGTACAAAGTGAGAACAAGGCTTAAAAAATACTTTAATGAATTTTTTAATATTTTAGCGAGGAAAGAGATGCTCATATTACCAGGGCATCTTGCATATTTCTTCGTTCTTTCTATAGTTCCAATAATAACAATAATATTTTTTATAGCAACATCATTCCATTTACCACTAGATACAATATTAAACTTTATAAAAGATAACTTTTCAACTGATATACTAAAATTATTAACACCAATTATAACTGAAAGTTCACTTAGTATAGAATTTGTTATATTTTTGTGTGTAACTATATTTATCGCTTCAAATGGTGCTAACTCAATAATAATCGCATCTAATGAAGTATATAATATACCAGATTCAAATTGGTTTAAAAGAAGAATAAAATCTATTGTAATAATATTTCTAATAATAATATTATTTACATTTATTTTAGTTGTACCATTATTTGGAGAATCCATTTTAAAAGGACTAAGTTCTCTAGGAATAAATAATAACTTAATAACAGGATTTAGAACTATTTATCCAATACTAAATCTTCCTTTATCATTATTAGTAATATTCTTCTTTATAAAACTAGTATTTACTATCGCACCTGATGAAAATATACCTAGTAGATATGTTAACAAAGGAGCATTATTTACTACTGTTTCATGGGTATTAATCACTGCATGTTATTCATTTTATATAAATAACTTTACTTCCTTTTCTAAATTCTACGCAGGGCTTTCAACAGTAGTTATAATAATGCTATACTTTTATATAATGAGTGTTGTATTAGTTATTGGACTAGTTTTAAACCATAGAAACATGGAAATACAAATAGAAAAGACTAATGCATTAAAACTAGATGAATTAAGTAAGAAAGTACATGAAAATACATTAAAACAAACAAGTGAAATAAACTTAAATGAATTAAGAGAAATAATTGAAGAAAAGCCTAATATTTGATATACTTATAACAGTGAAAAGGGAAAATAAATGAAAATAAGAATAAAAAAATTAACTAATAAAATTTTTAATAGCATAAAAAAATATTTTACTACAAATGTATTATTTATAACATTTGTGATTTTTACGTTGCTTATAGATATAATATTAAGATTTACTACTGTAGGATTAGTAGTATCTATTAGACCTATTATTTCAGATATGGCATTCGCTCTATTTATAGGAAGTATAGGATATTTAATAAAACCAAAAAATCAAATTAAATATTATTTTATATTAACACTATTATTTAGCTTTCTAGCTATAGTGAACTCAATTTATTATAGTTTCTTTATGTCATATATTTCAGTGAACTTATTATCTACTCTATCAATGGTAGGAGAAGTAACTGGAGCAGTGTCTAGTAAACTGAATTTAAAACATTTTATATACATTATATTCCCAGTAATGTTACTTTTAATACACTATGCACTTAAGAAAAGAAAATATTATAAAGAGATAACTGCTTTAGTAAATGGAAAAATAATGATAAAAAAGACATTATTATCAGCATTATTATTAACTTGTGTTCTAGCTATTACATTAAGAGGAAACGACATATCAGCATTTCAAAAACAATGGAATAGAGAATATGTGGTACAACAATTCGGAATATATGTATACACAATAGATGACTTAGTACAAAGCTTAGAACCTAAATTTACTTCATTATTTGGTTATGATGAAGCAGCTCGTGAATTTAGAGAATTTTATTCAAAAAGAGAATATTATAAAGAAAAAAATAAATTCACAAATGAATTTAAAGGAAAAAATATAATATTTGTCCACATGGAAAGTATACAAAGTTTCTTAGTAGATTTAAAAGTAAATGATATTGAAATAACACCAAATATAAATAGACTAACTAAAGAAGGAATATATTTCTCTTCGTTTTATCCACAAATTAGTGTAGGAACATCTGCAGATACAGAATTTACGTTAAATACTGGAATAATGCCTTCTTCTAGTGGAACAGTATTTGTTAACTTTTATGATAGAGAATATGAATCACTTGAAAAGAAATTCAAAGAAATGGGATATTATACTTTCTCAATGCATGCTAATAACGGAGACTATTGGAATAGAAACTTAATGCATAAATCACTTGGATATGATAAGTTTTATTCAAAAGATTCATTTAATGTAACTAAAGATAATAAAATAGGACTTGGATTAAGTGATAAAGAATTCTTTAATCAAGGAATACCAATAATTAAAAAAATATCACAAGATAATAAGAACTTCTTTGGAACAGTAATTACATTAACTAATCATTCACCATTTAGTGATCCAAAAGCATTTGGAGATTTAAATTGGAGTAAAACAGTTGATGTAGTAGATAATGGAGTAACTACACAAAAAGTAGTACCATACTTAGAAGGAACAGAGATGGGAAACTACCTTAAAAGTGCACACTACGCTGATGAAGCATTAGGACAACTAATTAATCAACTTAGAAGTGAAGGAATACTAGATAACACTGTAATCGCTTTATATGGAGATCATGAAGCTAGAATGAATAAAAAACAATTTGATTATCTATATAACTATGACCTTCTAACTGAAAATATAAAAGATAAAGAAGATCCAACATATATAAGTTTTGATAATTATAAATCAGAACTAATGAAGAATACACCATTTATAATATATAATGGAACAAAGAATTATAACTTAGAAGTAAAAAACGTAATGGGAATGTATGATGTTATGCCTACAATCGCTAATATGTTTGGATTTGATTTCAAATATGCTCTTGGAAATGATATATTTTCTAAATCAGAAAAAATAGTTATATTTCCTAATGGAAACTTTCTAACAAATAAAGTATATTATAATAGTTTAAGAGATGAATATATTTTATTAACTAACGAACCTATAGAAAGTGATTATATAGAACGACTTAAAAAATATACAGTAGAAAGACTAGATATATCAAAAGGGATAGTAGAACATAACTTAATAAAGAATGAAAAAGAAAAATTGGAGGTCAGTATACATGAAACTAAATAAAAAAAAGATATTAATAGTATCATTAATAGTTTTAGAAATAGGACTATTAAGTGTACTTGGATTTAAAATATATCAAGATTTATTTAAAAAAGATAAAGAACAAGTTAAAAAAGAAAATCTAGATACTTTAAAATTATATGGATACACTTTAGATGATAAAGATACTGATACATATAAAAAATACTTTAAAGAATTAAAAATCATATTGTCACGTGAAGAACAAAAAGAAGAAGAATATGCTAAAGTATTAACACAATTATTTGTAACTGACTTCTTTACATTATCTAATAAACTAGCTTCTACAGACATAGGATCGTTAGAATTTATACATCCAAGTATAGTTGATAACTTTAAATTAAATGCAGGAGATACAATCTATCACAGTGTTAAGAGTAATCTTTATGATGATAGAATACAAGAATTACCAACTGTAAAAAATGTATTAATTACTGACTTAAAAAAAGGTAAATATGAATATAATAAAAAGACATATGATTCATATATAATTACTTCTTCTTGGGAATATGATAAAGATCTAGGATATCAAACATCTGGAACATTCACATTAATTAAAGATAATAATAAATTGAATATAGTAGAATTTAAGTAACAGATATAAAATAAAAAGAATAAAGTTTTAAACTTTATTCTTTTGGTTTATTAGGATCTTTTCCATTTCCAGGCTTAAGTGTATCATCTGGTTTAGTTATCTCTCCAGGAACTACTGGATCAGTCGGTACTATAGGATCAGGCTTAATAGATGCCTTAGTTTTAACTACAACTAAATTAATAGATGAAGATATAGATGGAACAAAAGTTAATGAATGAATACTTTGAGATATAACTTGACCATCTTTCATAGACTTATTATATCTTGGATCAGTTTGATCAATATATTCTATTTTTAAACTAAGACCATTATTAGAACACCATGACTTAGCATATGCCTCAGTATTACTAGTAAACTCTGGTAACAATTGTCTTCTTGGTTCATTAAATTGCTTATCACCAGCTATTTTTCTCTCATAAAGTTCATTAGCTGAAAAACTAAAAGTTTTAATAACTGGAGCTTCTAAAAGACCTAAATTAATTTTCATCATCTTAACTATTTCATCTAAACTTCCTTTAAAATTTTGAAAAGTATAAGTAGTATTATCCATACTTGCTATATAAGGACTTAAACTATAACCCCTTAAAAAAGACTTTTCGATATTAACTAAATTATTGTCATTACTAAACATCATCTTTTTAGCAACACTATATAAAGATAAAATATCATCGGAACTCATATTAGTTTCCATATTTTTACTAATAGTATCAAGTATAGAATAAAACTTTTTAACACTAGTTACAGTTTTTGCTTTCTTAGCAATACCTTCAACTACTAACTGTTGATTTTGACCTCTTGTAAAATCTCCTAAAGAGAAAGTATGTCTATGCCTAGCTAAAGCTAAAGCTTGTTCTCCATTAATAGTTTGTGGTCCTGGTTCAATACAAATAAGACCTTTTCCATAATCCCTATTACTATCTTGTTCACAAATCTTATCAGCTAAATCAGGCTTAGGAACATCAACATATATACCACCCAAAGAATCAACTAACTCAACTACACCTTTAAAATTAATCTTAACATGATAATCAATTTTTAATCCAGTGAAGTTTTCAATAGTTCTAATCATACAACTAGTTCCACCCCAAGCAGCTGCATTTATCTTATTATATCCTCCACCACAACCCATTTTAACATAAGTATCTCTAGGAATACTAAACATTGTAGCATTCATAGTCTTAGGATTAAAAGTAATTAACATAATGGTATCTCCATTAAAAGATGCATTAGCAGCCAAACCTTCTTTTTCTGAATCAACACCAAGAATTAGTACAGTAAAAGGTTCAGTTAATTTCTTTGCACTTGTATTAGTATCTTCATTAGTAGGAACTTTCTCTATTATTTTATTATAATTAAACACAACATGAACTTTCTTATCTATATCCTTATATTCCTCAATTGTACTAAACATATCTTTATAATTAGAACTTATAAATGCACTATCAATCTTTTTATCATACAAAGCTTTAATTAAAGACAATGAATCTCCAAATGTAATAATTTCATTATCTTTTTCTAACTTATTTTTCTCTATTACTTCCTTAGGAAGAATATAATTTTCTATATCATTTTGATCATCAATAATACCTATCTTTACTTTCTTAATACTATTAATATCTTTATACTTAGAATCAATCGCTATTAAAGAAGTAGAATACTCATTAGGAGAAGTTGAAATATTATCTATTTTTCCATAAAGATTTAATATAATAACACTTAAAACTATAAATATAATACTAAGTATAATTGAAACAACACCAGACACTACAAATCTTTTATACTTAACAAATCTAATAGAATCAATAAGAGTAATTATTAAAAATACAACAACCGGTAACAATATTAACAAAACTAAAGTTCTATAAACCGTCTCTACTCCTGTAAGTAAATATATTGAATAAGTAAGTGATAAATAACTTATAACTAAACAAGCTATTAAAATCACATTAAAACCCATATATAATTTAATTTTTTTCATTCTTTTTTCCTCCGTTACTTATTATTTAATTATACAATAATATAATTATTTTGTATATTTAAAACTATCATATTTACATAGAAAAAGTGGGTAATACTACTCACTTTTATAACTCATTAAGTTTATCCTTTGTACTTTTTTTCTTATCCTTAGTATTTCCATCATTTATCTTTTCTATTCTTACTTTCTTACTTTTATCTTTCTTACTTTTCTTAGTTATTAATATAATTAAAATTAATACAAGTAATAAAGATTCACCTAAAAGTACATAAATAATAAATAAATAATTTTCATTTTTCTTATTAATATCCTTAATATCTTCTATGTTATATCTAGAAATAGTATTCTCTTCTTCATCAAATTGATATAACATTTCTTTTCCTGACTCAATATTAATAGCATAAAACAAACTAAACTTATCACTTTTATTCTTCTTATAAACATCAACAAATTCTTCATTTATTTTAATATTATATTTAGTATAATTCTTTAAATTAATACTCTTATCTTGAGGAAATACCACTAAACTATTAAACTTAACTTCTTTATAACCCTTATATGAATTATCTTTTTCATTATATACATATAACTTAATAACACCATCCTCATCTTTTAATCCTACTAAAGTAATATTAAGAATCTTAGAAGTAAAAGCCGGAACTTCAGTTCCATCAATTGTAACTTTAGTTAATTCAAAAGTATCAGGTTTAGTTAAACTACTTTCTCTTTTAACAACAGTTAAATTTTTATTATTGATTTTTATATTTATTGGCTTATCATCAACCACATTTGCGTTGATAATATAAGTTTTAACGTTTCCATTTTGTGCGGTAACTTTAATCTCAAATTTATTATTACCCTCATTTACATCTTTTTCTCCAAGACCATCTATTCTTGCTGTAGAATCTTCTACACTGCCAGATATATTAATCTTTGTTTGATTACTTGGAAGACTTACATTATATTCTAGAGTATCTTTATTAAAAACAGGGTTAATTAAATAATTTTCTACAACTAAAGTACTTAAATTATTATTTTTTGAATATGAGGCTTCTATTTCTTGTTGTGTTGAAGCTTTAATAGAAGCTGGAGACACATTAATTCCCATATGAGCTTCAGTTGAATAATCAAGAACATCACTTGCACTTACATTAACACTACTAGTTCCAGAAGCAAGTACTTTAAAAGTAAATGATTTTACTGAAGAATAAGTACTTGAATTAGAAGGATACCAAACATTATATTCAGAACCACTAGTAAGCTTTAATTTATTATTATCGTAACTTAATTTATATTCATAAGTTCCAAGAGCGGAAGATGAAGACACCTTAACACTAACAGTAATAGAATTACCCACAACTGGTCTATAATTTGTAGAACTAATATTAATACTTGCAGAAGAAGCTTTTAAATTACTAATTCCTCCAAACATAATTAATATTCCTAAAACAATAAAACTACATATCTTTTTCATACTTTTAATTCACTCCTTTTTTATAATTTTAAATCACCTAAAATATGTTTTTGTATTCTAAGTAAATCTAATATAGTTACACTATTATCATAATTTGTATCAGCTGCTTCAAGATATTCCTGTGTTAATATAGTAGACTTTATAATATGCTTTTGTATCTTAAGTAAATCTAAAATTGTTATTTTTCCATCTCCACTGATATCTCCGTTCACTACAATTTTATAACTTCTGCTTTCATTGAGTGCACTAGTAATAGTAATACTCATTCCAGTATATAAATCAACTTGATTATTTATAACATTATTATTTTGATCTTTAAATATCACATTAGCACTTGGACTAATCTTTTTAATAGAATTAATTAGTGAAGTAGATAACATACCAATATGTATATCTTTCATAAAACCATTATTAGTTTTAACATTCATACCTGCAATAATTTCATCAATAGAAGTTTTTTCATTAACTTTAACTATAGTAACATTATATGTCTTAGTTTCTCCATTTTGTGCTTTAACTATTAAAGAAACAATAGTTTCTGGCTTTTCAAGTTTTATAACCCCTTCACCGAGTACACTAGCTTCTCCGCTAGACCTATCAGCATAAACTGAAACTTCGTTTAATGTAGAACTAGTATAAACAGTATATGATGTAATATCAGGATCAAATCCTTGTATATATGAATTATTCACTTTAATACCACTTAAATTATTATTCTTGTCTCCAAATGAAGGAAGAGATACATATTTAGGCATATCATCATACACAGGAATGGAGAACTTATATGCTTCATTAATTAAACCATTATTAACATAAGACTCCATTGATGAATAAGCCTCACTTGAAGTAGCTTGAATATTAGTCATATATTGATTAGTAAACTTATATTGAGACTTTGGCGAAGTGTTTAACCCTTGAAAATATAAAGTATCTTGTCCTACTTTGATATAATCATCCGCTATATATTGAGCTCCACCAATAATTGCTTTCTCACGAGTATTCCATGGTCTTCCATAACTTCCCCCAGCACCACATGCATCTCCACATGCATACCATAAACCTTTTGCAACTGGATTATCTCCATTAGCTGAAATATTATAAAAATTATAAAATCCTTTTAAAGAATATCCCATATATTTGCTATTAGAATTACCAGAAACTGAACCATAATTAGGATTAGTTCCACCTTCTTGTTTAGTTCTACTCGCTAAATGAGCAGGACTAACGCCATTTAACCTTCCAGCTTCTACATAAGTATTAACATAATTATCACTAGCTAAATATGTACCATTAAAAATTGACTTAACTATATTTGCATTAGGATATTTACTATCAAAACTAAGTTCTTCAAATATAAACATATAATTTTCTGTTAAAAAGTTTCTAGGATCTAAGAAATATGCAATAGTTTTTGAATTAGCAGCATACCATCCACCAGTCTCCATTTCTATATTATTAATTCTATAAATATCATTAGTTGTTTGAATATATTTTTTAGCAGTTTCTTGTTCTACTGCATAACCAAATTTCAATCCTGTATTTAAAGGTTGAAACACCCAATTAGGATGATTTTTATGCAGCTTAGATAAATAAGGAATATAAGAATCAGGAAAACCTAAAGTACGTAAATAAGCAGCATATTCTTTATCTTCTAAAATTAAATTACTTTTAATATCAATATATGAAGAACAAACAAAAGCTTCCCTAGAATTATAATATGATACTTTATTCCATCCTTCACTACATCCATACCCTGATATTTTATTTCCTATAATAGTTAAATTAGTACCTTGTATTAATACATCTTGAACACTAGAATCTGAATTTGGGCTAGTCCTTGCATTAAGAAAAGTCGAATTAACCCTCGCAATATAATCACTTTCATTATATAAATCATTTGAATTTCCACTAGTAGAAGAAATAGTAAAATATGTACTGCAACTAAATCTTTCAACTCCGTTAACTATTATTTTATACCATCCTTCTGGACACCCACCACCAATATCTTTAACTTTTTCATCACTTACCATATTATATAAATTTCCCTTAACTAAGAAACCTATTAATTTGTTACTAGTACTAGGTCCATCTCTATAAGTTGTTTCAGTAAAAGAAGTATAACCTGTAAGAGATGCCGCATTTATTTTATCAATAAATAATAATGAAAAAAAGATACATACTAAAAATAACAACGTAGTATTAATAATATTTTTCATTTCATCACCTCATCTTATATATTCTTATAAAGATAATTATATCAAATAAAATAGCAATAAAACAACAAAATACGACATAGTTTACATAATAATATAGATAAAAAAGAACTAATGATATATAATAACATTAAGGAGAACGACTATGAATTTAACAGTATTTGGTCATAATATATTTTTAGTAATAATAACTTGTTTTGCTGCTTCAATTGCTTTTGTCCTTTTAAGTATAAAAATATCAGTATATATAGGTGCACTAGATGTACCCGATGAAAGAAAAATACATAAAACACCAATACCTACTCTTGGAGGGATTGGAATATTCTTAAGCTTTTTACTTGGATTTATGTTATTTTGCCCAAGGAATGATCTAATGTTTTCTATACTTATAGCATCTTTTCTAGTATTACTTTTAGGAATAATAGATGATATTCATCCAGTGCCAGCTAAAATAAAATTTTTAATTCATATATTAATATCTGGCATAGTAGTGTTTTATGGAGGACTAGAACTTGATTATATAACAATATTTGGAATGTATATAAACTTTGGCTTCTTCGCTCCTTTTATATCAATGTTAATAATAGTATCAATTATAAATGCAATGAACTTAATAGATGGCTTAGATGGCTTATGTGCGGGAATATCTTCAATATACTTTTTTACAATCGCAGTTATTGCAATAGTATTAAACCGTTTAGGAGGCTTAGATATAATATTATCTTTAATTATGTTAGGCTCAACATGGGGATTTTTAATGTATAACTTCCCACCAGCTAAAGTATTTATGGGTGATACAGGATCTACATTCTTAGGACTAATGATAAGTGTAATAACATTATTAGGATTTAAAACAGTAACATTAACTTCTCTTGTAATACCACTTTTAGTTCTAGCTATTCCAATATTAGATACATTATTTGCGATAATTAGAAGAAAATTAAAAGGAGAAAGTATAGGTAAACCAGATAAAGAACATATACATCATCAAATACTAAAAAAGACTTCATCTAAAAGAAAAACATTATTAATAATATATGCTGTAGATATAATATTTTCAATAACCTCGATATTTTATGCTTTAGGACACACAAAAGAAATGATTGTATGTTATGTATTACTTCTATTTGTCTTAATATTCTTAATATTAAAAACAGATATAATATTCGATAACAGTGGAAAAAGAAAAAGAAAAGAAGAGAAAAAGGTAAATAAATAATGAATGTATATGACTTTGATAATACAATTTATAATGGAGATTCAGGTGTAGATTTAATAAAATACACTTTTTCGCTTCATCCTTTTTTAATATTAAAACACATCTTTAAATCTATTCCTTATTTAATAAAATATTTATTAAATAAGATAGAAGTAGAAGAATTTAAAGAAAATTTATTTTCTTTTTTAAAATATATTGAAAACATTGATATATTTATAGAAGAATTTGTAAATAAAAATATTAATAAAATAAAACCATGGTACAAAAGACAACAACAACCATCTGATTTAGTAGCCTCAGCTTCTTATGACTTATGGATAAATATATTTTGTGAAAAATTAGGAATTAAAAATATAATAAGTACTAATATTGATAAATCAACTTATAAATTAATCTCTAAAAATTGTTCTAAAGAAGAGAAACTAAGAAGAATAAAAGAACAATATCCTAATATTAAAATAAAAACAACATATTCAGATTCAAAAAACGACATACCTTTATTAAAAAGTGGAGAACGTGGAGTTATGGTTAAAGGTAATGAAATGTACGAATATTATAGAAAAAAGGATGAATATTAATATTTATTCTTTTCTTTTGCACAAATCATTAAAGTAAAACATCACAAATCATTAAAGCCAAACTTCACAAATCATTAAAGTGATATTGCACAAATCATTAAAGTGTTGTATAATATGTATTAGAGGTGCACTATGGAATATATTAAAAGAATAACGGATGATTTAATAGAAAAGATGTTACGTATTACTGGAGGAGTAGTTATAAAAGGCCCTAAATGGTGTGGAAAAACAACTAGTGCTAAACAATTTTCTAGTAGTGTTTTAGATCTTCAAAGCAGTAAAACTAAAATATCTAATCAACAAATAGCTGAAAATGATATATCTTTATTATTAGAAGGTGACAGTCCAAGATTAATAGATGAATGGCAGGTTATTCCAGAAATATGGAATGCCGTCAGAACTGACATTGACGAGAAAAACAAAACTGGATTATACATATTAACTGGATCAACTACTCCTGTAGATGATAAATCTCTACATACTGGAATTGGCAGACTATCATTTGTAGAAATGAAACCAATGACATTATATGAATCAGGCGATTCAAACGGAAGTATTTCACTAAAAGATATCTTAGATAATAAAGTGGAAATAAGAGGTCAAAAGTCCAATATAGATTATCAAAGACTAGCATATTTAACTTGTAGAGGAGGATGGCCTAGTTCAATTGGAATGGATGAAACAGATGCACTTGAAATTGCTAAAGAATATGTTAAAGCATTAACAGAATCTGATATATCTGCTATAGATGGACAAAACAGAAATCCTGAATTAGCAAGATATATTTTAAGAGCTTACGCTAGACATATTTCTACAATTGATGCTAATACTACTCTTTTAGAAGATATAAAATATAACTATGGTGATGTATCGTCTACAACACTTCAAAATTATTTAAATGTTTTAAAAAGATTATATGTAATTGATGAAGTGAATTCTTGGAATCCGAATTTACGATCAAAAACAGGAGTTAGAACCTCCCCTAAAAAAGGTTTTGTAGATCCTTCAATTGGAATCGCTGCACTAGAAACTTCTCCAAAAGAATTGGCACTTGACCCAGAAACATTCGGTCTGTTTTTTGAAAATCTTGTTAATAGGGATTTAAGTGTGTATTCAGCAAAAATAGGTGGATTTGTTAGACATTATAGAGATAGATATGGTCTTGAGTGTGATCATGTAATTCATTTTAATAATGGAAAATATGGTTTAATTCAGACAAAACTTGGGTCCAGTGGAATAAATCAAGGTATAGAAAAATTAAGAAAAATAAGAGATTTGATTAAGAAAAAAAATAAAGAAAAGAAAATAATGAAAGAACCTGATTTTTTAATGGTAATTACAGGTGGAGAAACCGCATTAACTACAACTGATGGAATTTTAGTAGTACCAATCGGATGTTTAAAAGACTAAAGTAAACACAAAAAAAGTGTCTACTTTTTTGTTTGTTCTTTATAAAAAAACATATTAATAGTATAATTAAGAATAGGTGAAAATATGAAAAATTATAAAGTAATGGATGGAAATGAAGCTTGTGCAAGAGGTGCATATTTATTTAGTGAGATATGTGGTATATACCCTATAACACCTGCATCTCCAATGGCAACTTTATGTGATAAATGGTCTAATCAAGATAAAAGAAATATATTTAATTCAAGAGTTAATGTAGTAGAAATGCAAAGTGAAGCTGGAGCTTCTGCTCTTATACATGGAGCATTACAATCAGGTAGTCTTTCAACAACATTTACATCTTCTCAAGGACTTCTCCTTATGATACCCTCAATGTATAAAATGGCTGGAGAACTTCTTCCTGCAGTTATACATGTCGCAGCTAGATCATTATCTACACATGCTCTTTCTATATTTGGAGATCATCAAGATGTTTATGCTACACGTTCTACAGGATTCGCTATCCTCTCATCTTCAAATGTACAAGACGCATATAACTTAGGAATAGTTTCTCATTTATCCGCTATAAGTGGACAAGTTCCTTTTCTTCACTTTTTTGATGGATTTAGAACATCACATGAAATAAATAAAATTAATATATTAGATGATAAAATAGTTTCTTCATTACTTGATATTCCATCATTAAATAAATTTAAAAACAGAGCTATTAACATAGGAAATAATGTTACAAGAGGAATGTCACAAACAGAAGATATATATTTTCAAAATACAGAAAGTAGAAATAAATATTATAATGATCTTCCTAATATTGTAGAATCTTATATGAATAAAATAAATGTACTATCAGGTTCTAATTACAAACCATTTGTTTATTATGGAGCTTTATCTCCAACTAAAATAATAATCGCTATGGGTAGTGTAACAGATACTATTGCTTCAGTAGTAGATGAATTAAATAAAAATAAAGAAGAAGTTGGATTAATAATAGTATATCTTTATAGACCATTTAGTGTAGAGCACCTATTAAAAGTATTACCTAATTCAGTTGAGTCAATCGCAGTACTAGATAGAACTAAAGAAGCTGGAAGTAATGGAGAACCTTTATATTTAGATATAGTAGAAGCTCTAAATAATAAAAATATAAAAGTATACGGTGGAAGATATGGATTATCTAGTAAAAATGTAACCCCTTCTTCAATAAAATCAGTATTTGATAATTTGTCATTACCTGAGCCATTAAATCACTTTACTATAGGAATAAATGATGATGTAACTCATCTTTCTCTTGAAACATCACTTATAAAAATAAATCATGATTATAAAGAACTTAAAATCTATGGGTTTGGGTCAGATGGAATGGTAGGAGCATCAAAAAACATATTAAAACTTATTGGTTCAAAAGAAGAAACATTTATACAAGGATATTTTGAATATGATTCAAAGAAAAGTAGTGGAATAACAGTATCTCATTTAAGAATTGGTCCAACTCCAATAAATGCACCATATTATTGTGAAGACTTATCATTAATAGTAATATCAAAAGATTTATACTTACAAAGATATAACTGTCTTGAAGGAATTAAAGAAAACGCAATATTATTGATTAATTCTAATAAAACTGATATAGAATTAAATGATTTAATGAATGATGAAACAAAAAAAACTATCAAACAAAAACATATACAAGTATTTATAACCTCATCTCAGTCTTTAGCTGATAAATATCACTTAAATGGTAAAATAAATAATATAATGTCTTCATATATTTTAAAATTCTTAGGTAGTAAAAAAGAAGACTTAATATCTTTTGAAAATATGATAAAAGAAACATATATAAAAAAAGGTGAAGAGATAGTTAATAATAATATAAATGCATTTAAAGAAGCTGATGAATACTTAAGAGAACTTGATACATCTATATTAGATTTTGAAGAAATAGATACTATAGAAGATAATGATGTAATGTCACGTATGATGAAAAGAACTAGTTCATCTCTCCCTGTAAGTGCGTTCTTACCTCATACAGATGGTACATTTAAAGGAGGAAGCTCTGCCTTAGAAAAAAGAAAAACAAGTGATCATACACCTCATTGGATAAAAGAAAATTGTATTGAATGTAATCAATGTTCATTTGTATGTCCTCACGGAGTAATAAGACCATTCTCTTTAGATGAAAAAGAATTACTTGATTCAGGATTAACAAAAAACGATACAATAGATTCACTAGGAGAAAAAAACAAACAATTTTATTTATCAGTATCATCATCAAATTGTACAGGATGTGGCTTATGTGTTGATACATGTATAGGAAAAAATAATAAAAAAGCATTATCATTAGAAAAATATAATGAAAAAGATGATATACTTTGTGATAAATTATCTCTGATAGGAACTAATAACACTATATTTAATAAATTCACTGTAAAAGGCTTAGGCTTTGAAAAACCAAAATTTGAGTTTCCTGGAGCATGCGCGGGATGTGGAGAAACTCCATATTTAAAAGCATTAACATCACTTTATGGAGAGAATATAGTAATCGCTAACGCTACAGGATGCTCTTCTATTTATTCCTCATCTCTTCCAAGTACGCCTTATAGTATCCCTTGGATTAGCTCTTTATTTGAAGATAATGCTGAATTTGGTTTAGGAATATTAACATCATATGAAACAACTCGTAGAAGAATAGAAGAAATTATATATGATACAAAAGATAATGTAACACCAGAAATAAAATCTCTATATAAAGAATGGTTAGATAATAAAGAAGACTATAAAATAACTTCAAAAGTAAAAGAAGAATTATTAAAATTAGATATCCCTAATCCTTTAAAAGAATTAAGTGAATATATAGTTTCACGTAATGTATGGACTATAGGTGGAGACGGTTGGGCTTATGATATAGGATATGGTGGACTTGACCATGTACTTAGAAGTAACAAAAATGTAAAAATATTAGTACTTGATACTGAAGTTTATTCAAATACAGGAGGACAAACATCAAAAGCCACTAGAACAAGTGCAATCGCTGAGTTTTCAAGTAATGGTAAATTAAATCCTAAAAAAGATTTATTTAGAAGTGCAATGTCTATACCAAATGTATATGTTGCATCAATTTGTGAAGGTGCATCAATGCAACAGACTATAACTGCATTTAAAGAAGCAACTGAACATATTGGACCTTCTATAATAATTGCATACTCTCCTTGTATAGCACATGGAATAAAAGGTGGATTAGTAAATACATTAAAAGAAGAGAAACTATTAGTATCTTCAGGATATAATATACTAATGCGTTATAATCCAGAAAATGATAAACTAACAATAGATAGTAAAGAACCTGACTTTTCATTATATGAAGAAGTATTTAATAAAGAATTAAGATATAAAAACTTATCTATAATAAATGAAAATAATTATAAAGAATTATATAATCAAAACTTAGATCAAGCTAAGAAAAGATATTCATTTTATAAAGATTATTCATTAAAAACCGAAGGTGAAATATGAAATATAATATAAGTAAAATAATAATATTACTAATACTAATATTTTCTATCTTTTCATTATTAAAATATGTTGAAGATTTTAAAATAAATAAATATATTTCAGATGATCAATCATATTTAGTATTAAAAAGTGATAAAACTTTCAAATATCATATAAACGTCTGTGAAGGATATTTAACCCTTAAAGGGAAATACCAAGATAAAGATAACTTAATTACTTTAACTAATTTTAATACTAAAAAACATGAAGGATATTCTATAAATAAAGCATCAAATATATATTTTACAAAAAAGGATAATAAAACTCTTGAATTTACTGGATATGATAGTATCTATGCATCATCATGTGTTAATGAAAATAAATTATTTATACTAGAAACAACAAAAAACATCGACTAAAATATAGCACGATGTTTTTTGTAATATTCCATATTGGGAAGTACTTATTTCTAAGTACTCCCGGAAAAAAGAATAAAAAGGGGTTGGCTAGTGTGATACTAGCACCAATTCGCCTAAATGTGAATTGGTAAGTCTATATACTAAAGGGTAAATGACTTTTTGTCAATAGTATTTTATACTTTTTTTATTTTAGATATTTTTTGTATTAAAAAGTATGGTATAATTCTTATACTAGGGAGTGATAAAATGAAAAAAATTATATTTATATTATTATTATCTTTTTTTCCCTTACTTTTACATGCAAAATGTGGATATGAAGAACAAAATAAATTAAATACTTTAGCGTCCTATGTAGAATATGACTACATACAAAACAAAGATAATACTTTTAATATAACACTTACTAATATAGTACCATTCCTAGAAGTAGAATATAATAATAACATAATCTCTTCAACAAATAATCAAGTTGTAATACATAACTTAAAAGAAGGTCAAAACTTGAATTTTAAAATCTTATCTTCATCATCCTCTCCATGTCTAAATTCATTCTTAAGGTCAATTAACATAACACTACCATATATTAACGATTACTATAACACAGAATTATGTTTAGGTTATGAGAAACTACAAGTATGTTCCTCAGCTCTTCTAAATTACAAAGTAACATATGATATATTTGTCTCAGCTAAAGAAAAATATGATGAACAAAATAAAGAAGAAGAGGAAATAATTACTAAACCAACTGAAACAAAAAAACAAAAAGAAAATATATTTTCTCCAATTATTAAATTTATAAAAATGAACTATATAAAAATAATATTAGTAGCAATTACATCTATAATTTCTTATTCTATATTTAATAGAATATATTCAAAAAAAAGATATGGTATATAGAAAACCATAAATTATGCTATAATGTATATACAATAAAGAGGTGGAAAAATGAAGAAAACATTAATATTAATAATTTCTATATTGCTTGTATTCCCTACATTAATAAATGCAGAATGTAGTAATGAAACATTAATTGAATATTCTAAAAGTATACAAACAACAATCATTAATACATCATATCCAAATACAATAGAATTACATATCAGTGGAATAAATGATTATATATATATAAAAGTAAAAAATAATTTAGAAACAGAAGAAAAAATATATACATCAAAAGATAAAAATGAATATGGATTTATTGTCTTGTCATCTCCTAATATAAATAAACAACTCATTTACGAAGTCTTAATATACAGTAAAGACACAGGATGTGGAGAAAAACCACTAAGAACTATAAAGACTAAAACAGAAAAATATAATAAATACTCTTCATACGCAGTATGCAAAGAAGCTAAAGATTTTAAATATTGCCTAGAATATTATGATACAGATAATTTAAGTGAGAATGAATTTTTAATAGAAGTAAATAAATATATAGAATCATCAAATAAAACTATGTTTGATAAAGTTTTAGAAGTTATATTAAAATATGGAATCTATGTATTAGTTCCTATTATAGTAGTTGGAGGGTTTTTTATAATTAAAACAATTATATATAAAAAGAAGGTGAAGCATGAAACAAAATAATAAAAATAATAAAGTATTAATAATAGTAACATTATTATGTTTATTTATCCCATTCTCTAAGTTAAATGCATCCCCTGAACATATAACATTAGTTTTTAGAAATGGGCCAGCTTCTTCTAGCTCATTTAGATACTTACATAGTAACGTTAATATTGGTGGAAAAAGTGAAATAAAGGAAGTTGAAAGTGTTAAAGCTTGTAAAGATAAAAGAGGTATAGTAGAAACTTTTAATTATGAAGTAGGTTATGCTACTTGTGCACCAGATGAAAAAAAGACAGTAGGCTATACATGTGGTTCTCCTATTGGGGTTTATTATCGTTTAGATGCAGCCCCATGTAAAAATGCACAAATGACTTGTAATAAAAATAATATACAAACTAATTTTAAAGCAGATAAAGTAATATCAAAAACAACTATCAAGACAAAAACGCCTACAGAAAATCCTCCATCAGTAAATCATACTTTAAAAAGTGTGAATTGTTCTATTACATCATCCGGAAGAATAGAAACAAGAGAAATAACTGGATATATGTATAAAGTAAAAGGTACAAGCGATGAAACATACTGTATAGATCCAGGCTTAGATTTCGAAGCTAATAGTAACTATACAATAGATAATACTTTTCATCTACCAAACTCTACTAATAAAGAAAAACAATTTTATAATGGATTAGTAACTATAATTCAAGCAGGAAAAGAAAGGGGGTACTCTCCAGATGCAATAGAAACAGCATTAAGACTTTGGACAGGCGCTATGTCTATTGAAGGCGGAGCAGATGGATACTGGAATGCAGAAGATCAATGGAGTACATCAACATCAGTATTTTCTGTAACCTCTTCACTTATTGTAAAAGACTTATATACTGAATATGTATCTAATATTAAAACAAATAAAGACTTCGCTCCTGGAGTAATGTTTTCATTAAATGATACCAATGATGCATGGGGAAAAGCAGTATGGCTTTTTTATGATGTATATAAAGGAAGAATAAAACAATGGAGTCCAAGTATTAAAACAAAATCTTCAACTTACAGAATATCAGATAATCATAAAACTACTATCACAATAGAAACAAACCTTAACAATGAAACTACAATAGACGGAATAACATCATCTGATACGAGATTTTCTCCTGAAATAGTAAAAAAATATCAATGTGGGAATAAATATTGTTATGATGTATTGGTAAGTTCTACAAATATTAATTTAAAGGAAACATCATCTTATCCAGTGTCTTTTGAATTTTCCTATACAGACACAAGAAATCCTGAAAATAGAATAAATATGTATAATCCTGATAAAGGTAAAAAGTATCAGAAAATGATGCTATATGAGAGTGTTCCATCTAAATCAAAAATATCCCTTTCAGTAGTATTCACTACACAAGAAATAACAAATCCTATATGTGAAGGTGAAATAAAATCTGATATAAGTACCAGTTGTAATGATAAAACTACTTCAAGTATTATAGACCCATCAATGGACAACATTATTGACCCAAATTGCCAAAGAAACAATTATGTATTTAAGAGTAAAACATCTGGATATTTTAAAGTATATTGTAGAGAAGAATCATATTTTAATTTTCTTGATAAAGTTGATGTCAACTCAGGAAAATATTTCAAATATAATACCAAAACTTTCTTAGATAAAAAAAATAACATAAATACCACATCATCAATTAAACAAGTAAGAGAATGTAGCGTAAAAATTGATTATAACGGTTGGAAAAATGAATATGATAGTATAAATAAAAAAGTACTAGATGATTATAATGAATATCAAAAATATTTATCATTACAAAATGCTAATTACACAACTTCTATAGGACATGATTCAGATTCATCTAGAGGATGTGCTAATTGTTGTAATTGCCACGAATGTGGGACTAAAGAAAAACCAAAAACATGCTGTTCATCTGGAAAAGGAGGAAAAGCAAGTACTTCATGGACAAGCTATAAATGGAATTCAACATATACATATACTAATCCAAATGGAAGCACAGTAACTAAAACCGCAGAATTAAGTTCTCCTGGAAGTGGTAGTGTAACATGTGATCCATGTAGTGGATGTAGGGTAAGTTCTTATAATGGAAACCCTAATAAAAATGCAAATATAAGTGTGCCATATTATAATACATATAAAGAATCAGTTAATAAAAGAGATAAACTTTTAGAAGATATGGAATATTATTCAATGTATGATAAAAACATTGTTTCATCTCCTAGCACATCTATTACATTAAATAAAGCTACTAGTTTATATAAATATCTACTAGATCCTTCTACATACACAGATCCTACATTAACTCTTGAGTATAAAGATACTGAATATCGTCACCCTGAAATTGCAAGTAAAAAAGAATACTCAGAACCTAAAACATCGTATTGTGTAGGGTGTAGTAGTACTAAATCATTAAATCCAACTATAGGTACAAATAATATTAACTATTATAATTGTAGTAATAACTCTTGCAGTAAAACAACTGCAGAAGTACCAAATAGTACATTAAATAACATAAATATAACAAGAGAAGTACAATTTTATAATAACGATGAATATTACACTAATATATTAACTGGAGGATATACTACAACTCCAGGAGAAAATAAATTAAGACTTGAAAATTATGCATATCCTGTACATCTTAATACTAAAAGTGGTGAGTATGAAGTTTCATTAACATATAAAAACTTAAATAACACAAAGAAATTTATTGAAAGAAAAAAGGATATACTATTTGATAATATTACTTCAAAATTTGATAATACATATTATTGTACATATAATGCTACAAATAAAATACCTTTTTGGAGTGAAAAAGAAGTATATGGAATAGTCTTTAGACCGGTTGATCTTACAAACTTATTCCCAGGTGGAAGAGAAATTGGAGAAAACTGGGCAAAAGAATTAGATATAATTAAATATATACAAAAATTAGGAAATAACATATGGACTAATTCAAAATCAACTCCACAATACACAGTTATACTAACACCAAAAGAAATACAAAATATCAAGTGGTATAATCAAAATAAAAATTATTTATCTTCTGAAACTCTTAAATGTGATGGAGCAACTTGTATAAGCACCATGCTTAAAAATCATGATTACGTATTTAATTACAATAAATTAAATGTTTCAACTGATCCATATGGAAATAGTTACAGATTTAAGGGAGGTAATTAACATATGAAAGAAAGCTTATGGGGATATTTAGTTTTAATACTTGGAATTATGATATTAGTAGTTATGATATTAGTAAGAGATATAACTTCTACTACAGAAAATGATTATTATTTAACAAAAGAAGCTATGAATGCCGCAATGGTAGATTCTCTAGATTATGGAACATACATGCAAAGTGGGGAAATAAGAATAATATCAGATAAATTTGTAGAAAACTTCACTAGACGTTTCGCTCAAAGTGTTTCTTCTTCAAAAACATATAAAATAGAATTCTATGAAATATATGAAACACCACCTAAAGCAACTATAAGAATAACTACATCTACAAAGAAATACACAGTAACAACAAATGATAATGAAGGTGTAGGATTTGATATAGTTACTCTTCTAAGTGGAGTACTAGAAACTAAATATTAAACACAAAAGACTTCCTATTATCTTTATTGATTTTAGGAGCTTTTTGTTTTATAATTAATACATAATAAAAAGGGAGAAATTAAAAATATGAAAAATTTAAAAGCAACATTAAAAAGATTCTTTACAAATAAAAATACAGTAACTATTCTTTGTGTAATAGGAGCAGTATTAGTACTATTTTTTGGATATAATTGGAGAATTAAACAAGTAACTACACCAGTAAGAGTTCCTTATGCATTAAAAAACATTCAACCTAGAACTGTAATAACAGAAGATATGATAGGTTATGTAGAAATACCACAAAGCATGTTAACACCAAATACTGCTAGAACAGTTTCAGAAGTGTTAAATAAATATGCTAGTTTTAATACTGTAATACCTAAAGGAAGTTTATTTTATAAAAGTGCAATAATGACTTGGGAACAAATGCCAGATTCAGCTTGGGCAGATATACCTGATGGATACACAGTTGTATCTCTTCCAGTAACAACAGAAACAACTTATGGAAATTCAATATTTCCAGGAAACTATATAGACCTTTATTTTCAATCATACGATGAAACAGGAAAACTTATATTCGGAAAATTCATAGAAAGTATTGATGTATTAGCAGTTAAAGATAGTAGTGGAAAACATGTATTTGAAAATAGTGATACATTAGGTACTCCCTCATCATTAATATTTGCAGTTCCTGAATCTCTTCATTTATTATTAAGAAAAGCATCTTATATGTCTGGAGAGATAATACCAGTACCTAGAAATGCAAGCTATTCACAAAATCCATCCGCTACTATTGTAAGTAGTGAATACTTAAAGAACTTTATATTATCACAAACAGTAGTAATACCCGATGAAAAATTACCTTCACTTGATGAAAACATTAAACCAAAAGAATAAAATATAAAAAGGAGATAAAATTATGAATGATACAATATTTGAACAAATAGATTTTGGACCTTTAATCCCTTTGTTACAAGAAGATGATTATACAGATATCTCCTATTCAAATGGTGGAGGATTATTTGTAAAAAGTCTTACAAAAGGTGTGTTTAAAATAGAAAATAATCCATTAATAAATAATGCATTAATGGAGAAAATAGCATTTCAATGTTCAAACGTAATGGGTAAAACATTTAACATGGCTCATCCTTTCCTTGATGCAGAAAATGCAGAACTTCGTTTAAACTTTGTACATGAATCAATCGCTACAAATGGTATAGCGGTATTAATTCGTAAAACTCCAGCTAAGATAAGATTGAATAAAGATAAATTATTAAAAGAAAACTATGTATCTCTACAACTTCATGATTTTTTATTTAAATGCATAGAAGGACACTGTAATGTAATAGTAAGTGGAGAAACTGGTAGTGGAAAAACAGAACTAGTTAAATATCTAGCTGCACATACTGGAGAAAATGAAAAATTAATTACAATAGAAGATACTCTAGAACTACACTTAGATAAGATATTTCCAAATAGAGATATAGTCGCAATGAAAACAAATAATATAGCATCTTATACTGAAATATTAGTAACTTGTATGAGACAAAACCCTAAATGGATATTACTTTCTGAAGTACGTTCAGCTGAAGCAGTAACTGCAGTTAGAAACTCTATATCTTCAGGACACAATATAATTTCAACTATCCACTCAGATAAAGCTTCCTCAATCCCAATGCGTATGTATTCACTTCTAGAAACAAACCTAGATGCTGAACAATTCTTAAAGAGTATTCACAGATATATACACTTAGGAGTTCATGTAAAAGGATATATGTCAAAAAAATACAATCGTTTTCAAAGAGAAATAGTAGAAGTATGTGAATTCTATGTTGATGAAAATAACGAAGCTAAAACTAATACATTATACAGTAAAACAATGGATGGTAAAGAAATATATCATAATCCAACTAAATACTTACTTGATTATTTATCAGCTGGAGGAATAGACATTCCAAAAGAAACATTTGTAAATGATGAAGGAATATTAAAAACATCAAATGAAGAAACAAAACAAGAAGAAATAATAGAAATACTTTAAAAAAATATGATAGGAGGTGCTAATTATGTATATACTAGAAATACTTATAATATCATTTCTAATTCTTTTTATGATTTTATATCGTAAAAATGATGGAGAAAAGTTTTATAAATTCTTTTCAAATACAATAATGAACACCTATAATAAATATGCTCCATATTCATATAAAGAAGTAAAAGAAAAAGTAAAACAATTAGGTGGAAACTTTACATTAAAACAATATATAATTCAAATAATAGTATTAGGAGGCTTCTTTGGAGTAGTTGGATACTTATACTTTTATAGTTTAATATATGCTCTTATCTATGCAGGATTAGCTATTGCATTTATTCCATATCTTGCTTACTTAAGAAGCTATAAAATATATAGTGAATACGTATTTGAACAAATACAAGTATATACTACTAACGTAATAATGGAATTCAATACTACTCAAAGCTTTGTAAAAGCTTTAGAAGGAGTAGCAGAGAGTGGAGTACTAGAAGACCCTGTATTATCTGATGTAAAAGAAATGATAAGACTTTCATATAACAATGGAAATATAGAAGATCCAATAAACTATATGAACTCAAAATATGACTACTACATAGTTAAAAATATGCATCAATTATTCCTTCAAATAACACAAGAAGGTGCAAAAGACGCAGGAGAATCTCTTGAGAATATGTTACAAGATATAGATATGTTAGTAGAAGGAGTATATAGAGATAGAATGGATAGAGATGGATTTCATAAGAAATTCATTACATTTGGTTTTGCTCTTTTTGCCCTTATAATATTAATACAATATTTACTAGGAAGAGCTTCATATATGGAACTTGTACAATTATGGTATGTCCAAATAATACTTCATGGAGTAATACTAATAAATACTGGATTCTTACTAAGTGGAGAAAAATATTATAATCAAGAAGTAGGTGCTGAATAATGGAAATACTAATAGTAGGAATATTAATAATTATAGCACTCATAGTAAATGGAAGAATAGATACAAAAAAGTTTATAAAAGATAATGAATTAGCGGTTAATATATTAAAAGAATCTGATTATGACTTTTTAGTAAGAGCAAAATATGGAGATAAAGTAACTCCAGAAGAAATGTTTAGAAAAAGAGTAAAAAACTCCCTTTTAATATTTATAATAATGTTATTTATTTTAATCGCACAAATAAACTTCTTAAATATAGTTCTTTGTGTAATAGTAACAGTAGTAATGTTCAAATCATATTATTTAACACTTAAATCATATTATAAAAAACATCTTCATGAGATAGATCTCTTACTTCCTTATTACTTAAAATCTTTAGAAATATTAATGCAACATTATACAGTACCAGTAGCATTAGGAAAATCTATAAAAGATGCTCCCGCTATATTTAAAGATGGATTAGATATATTAATAAGTAAAATAAATGCAGGAGATGGTTCAATAGATCCATATATGGAATTCGCTATTTCTTATCCAGTAAGAGATTCAATGAGAATGATGAGATTACTTTATAGATTAGGTATGGGAAATCAAGAAAGAAAAGATGAACAATTAATGACTTTCTCTAGAACTATTTCATCTCTACAAAATAAAAGTAGAGAAACTAAATATAAAGAAAGATTAAATAAAATGGAAAGTAAAACAATGTTAATGCTATCAGTAACTGGTATTGGAGTATTATTACTTCTTATGTTGACAATAATAAGAATGTTTAATGTATAACTTAAACACATTATTGATTAATATGAAAAAATTAAGTATAATGAAATATATAAAGTAGAGGAGGGTGATAATAAATGAAAGGTGCAACAGAGGAACTAAATATGACAGTAATTGCAGTAGTTGCAGTCGCTGCAGTCGCAGCGTTATTCTATGCATTCGTATGGCCAATGATTCAAAGAAGTATAGCAGATAATACATGTCAAACTTACGGAGAAGGATTCCATGCAGTAAAGAACACTGCAACTGGTGGTGGAGATGCAGGAACAGGAGCAAGCAAAACAAGCAAATGGGTATGTTGTCCAAAAGGAGTAACATCTGCCTCAGATTCATCTTGTGTAGCCGCTGACTAAAGAAAAAGGAAGTATTATAAATTGAAAGAATCAATAGGTGGAACTTGGTTATTAGGCTTAGTGGTACTATTTATAGTACTTTTTTCTGCTTTCTTAGCAATCTCAATAAATTATACAAAAGCATTTAAAGTAAAAAATCAAATAATAAATATAATAGAACAAAATGAAGGATACTCTAATAGTAGTAAAAGAAACTTATCAAGTGTAAGTGATTCAGAACTTAGAAGTAGTAAAAATACAGAAGATAAAGTATATTTATATATAAGAAGTATAGGTTATGCATCTGAAAGTATAAGTCAAAATAAATGTAATGGTATTGGAGATAAAGAAGAAGGTGGATACTGTATACAAAGAATATGTACAGAGAATGGTAGTTACTATAAAGTAACATCATTTGTTAAAATAGAACTTCCACTTATGTGGCAATCATTCACTGTACCTATAAGTGGAGAAACAAAAGCTATATACAAAGATAATAGTAATTTATCAGGTCCATCTCATAGAGGATGTTAAGGAGTAAAATATGAATGTAATAATTGCAAATAAATATAAAGAAATGTTAATGACTCTAGATATTGAAGTAATGAAATCAATGGAAGGAGTATTTGACTCAAACTTAATAGTAGAAACATTTAAAAACTTTTATTATGAAAGAATGATACTCGATATTACCGCTATTAAAGATTATAAAAATATAAGTACATTACAAAACTTATCTATAAACTTAGATGCTTCTAAGATTATATTAGTATTGGATGATTCTCCTGAAAGTGAATCTTCTATATATTTATCATCATTAATATCTATGGGATTTTATAACTTTACTAGAAATATAGAAGGAATAAAATATTTGATTGAACATCCAAACTCATACAGAGATGTCGCTCATATACATAAACTTGGATTAGAAGAACAAACATCTCTTCCAAACAACCTTAATAATAATATAGAAGATTCTATTAGTTCAAGAGTACGAATAATAGGAATAAAAGACTTAACAGAACATTCAGGATCTACAACACTATCATATTTACTAAATAAACACTTAATGAAAAAATATACTTCATGTGCTGTAGAAGTCAATAAAGAAGACTTTGTATACTTTGAAGATAAAAGCTTAATAAGTACAACATCTAATGATCTAGCTGCCTGCTTAATGAAAAACAATACATTAGATGCAATCATTATAGACTTAAATGATTATAAAGATGAATCTATTTGTAATGAAATTATATATTTAATTGAACCATCAATATTAAAATTAAATAAATTAGTAAAAAGAAATAGAAGAGTATTTGAAAATATAGAAAACAGACGCTTAGTATTAAATATGTCTTTACTTAATGATACAGACATAAAAGAATTTGAAAAAGAAATAAACAACGAATTATACTTTGTCTTACCACCATTAAATGATAGAGATGAAGATAATATTGATATAGATAATTTATTAGTTAAATTAGGTTTTATTAAATTAGGAACTAATATTACTACAGATAAAAAAGAAAATACAAAAAATAAATTATTTGGATTATTTAAATTCTAAAAAACTGGTTGACTTACCCTTATTATAAATTATATAAT
>JAVXDN010000003.1:0-32939 GCA_036658935.1 Bacilli bacterium
TATTTTAAAGGTAATAAAAAAATAAATGAAGTAAATAGTATTCCATTATATAAAAAAGATAGAGGTATGTGTATAGGTTCTATGCAGAGCCAAATACTTGCAGTATTTTTTTTAGATAGTATAATACATTTTATTAAAGAAAATCTAAAATATAATGAAGTTTTATCTTATGTTGATGATATTATTATTTTATCTACTGATAAACAGAAGATACTTAAAGATAAGATATTAATTGAAAAAGAAATTAACAATATTGGACTTTTACTTAATAAAAAAAGTAATATATATCGTTTAACTAAAGGAATAGAGTTCTTAGGATATAGATATTCTATTAAAAACAATTATATTTATATTAAATATAATATAAATACTCTAAATAGAATAAAGAGGAACTTAAGAAATTTAAAACTTAATAATAATTTAAAATATATTTTATCTAAAAATAGTTATAAAGGATATTTTTTAGTATCTAATACTTCTTTAAAGAATAATTTTATTATATAATTATAATGGTGAATATAAATGAAAGCATTAATTACAGGAGCTAGTTCTGGTCTTGGAAAAGACTTTAGTATTAAATTATCTAATATGGGATATGATCTTATTTTAGTCTCAAGAAATAAAGAAAAGATGGATAATGTTTTAAAAGATATTAAAACAAATGTTAAAGTATATTTATATGATTTATCTAATATGGAGAATATATATAAACTATATGAAGAGACAAAGGATGAAGATATTTCCCTGCTTATTAATAACGCAGGGTTTGGATTATTTGGGGATGCATTATCTTCTTCACTTAAAGAAGAATTAAATATGATTGATTTAAATGTAAAAGGTGTACAAGCTTTAACTAAATTATATTTAAAAGATATGGTAAGAAAAGATAAAGGGATTATTCTTAATGTTTCTTCTAGTGCTTCTTTTTTATCTGGTCCTCTTATGAGTACTTATTATGCTACTAAAGCTTATGTTAGAAGTTATAGTGAAGCTTTATATGAAGAGTTAAGAAGAAGTAAAAGTAACGTGCATATAAGCGTTTTATGTCCAGGTCCAGTTAATACATGTTTTAATGATAGAGCGAACGTTAAGTTCTCTTTAAAGGGCTTAGAAAGCTCTTATGTAGTTGAATATGCTTTAAAGAAAACTTTTAAGCATAAATTAATAATTATTCCAGGATTTTTTATTAATATAGGAATTCTGATAAGTAGAATATTACCTAGAAAATTATTACTTAGAATTACTTATAATATTCAAAAGAAAAAAGAATAAAGATATTACTTTAATTTAAGAGTAATATCTTTATTTTTATTTAATTTCTCTTGTATAGCTTCTCTTACTTCTTCTTCATCACAAAAATATATTTTTCCTGTAGAAAGTTTTTGATAAGTTTCATTTCCTTTACCTAGAACTAGTACTATATCATTTTCTTGTGCTATTTCTATAGCTCTTTTAATAGCTTCTTTTCTATCTATTACTATTTCATAATTAGTATTATTTTTTCTTGTACTAATTATTTCATTTATTATATCTATAGGGTTTTCACTTCTAGGGTCTTCATATGTAAATATAGCTTTATCTACATTATCTAAAATTATCTCTCCTATTTTAGGTCTTTTTGTTTTATCTCTTTCTCCAGCTGAACCCATAACTACTATTATTTTATTTAAATTTAAAGTTTTTACAAAGTTTATAAGTTTTTTAACTCCATTTTCTGTATGTGCATAATCTACCATAGCATAATAGTCTTGATCCATATCTATCATATCTAATCTTCCATTTATGTTTATATCTTTTATATTTGAAAGTATTTCATTAAAGCTATATCCCATTTTTAATAAGATAAGAATAGATGCACTTAAGTTATAAACATTAAAGTCTCCTAATAATGGACTATTTATTTTATATATTTCATCTTTATATTTAAAGTTTATTATAGTTGAAGAAGGTGATAGTATAAAAGATATTATTTGTAATTCATTTTCATTATCTTTTCCATAAGTATATGTAGGGCAAGAGGTTGAAGCATTTATTTCTTTAAAATGTTCATCATCTTTATTAAGTATACTTATTCCTGTACTATTAGTTTGTTTAAATAACATAGATTTACATTTAATATAATTTTCTAATGTTTTATGTGTATTTAAATGTTCTGTTGTTATGTTTGTAATTATAGATGCATTAAATGTTAAGTTATTTAATCTATTATTATAAAATGCTTCACTACTTGTTTCCATAACTATATATTTTATTCCTAAGTCTCTAAATTCTTTAAAGTAATAAAATAATTTATCTTGATCTGGAGTAGTATTATCAGTTGGTTTATCAAAGTATTTACAACTTCTTCCATTAGTTCCAATATATCCACATTTATCTTTTCCTATTAGTGTTTGTATTATAGAACAAACTGAGGTTTTACCATCAGTTCCAGTAACTCCTATTATAAATAATTCATTATCTTTAAAGTCATAAAATTTTTTACATATATCAGTGAATGTATTTCTAATGTTATCAACTTTTATATATGGAATATTAATTTCTAAGTCTTTAGTACCTATAACTGCACTTGCTCCTCTTTTTATAGCGTCATCTATGTATAAGTGTCTATCAGTTATTCCATCTATACATATGAATAAGTCTCCTTTTAATATCTCTTTAGAGTTTGTTTTAATTCCTGTTATATTACAATCTATTTCTGTATTTATTAATTCTTTTAATTTTTTCATTTTTTCTCCCAATAATATTATAATGTATTTTATATAAAAGTCAAAATATGTTATACTTTAAAAGTAGTTTAAAAATATAAGGAGTTTAAATATGAAATATCAGATATATAACTGTAATACAGATGCTGGGGAAAGAGTTAATGGAACTTCTTTAGGACCTAAAGTAATAAGTAAAAGTTTAGTTTTAAAAGATGTTATTAATATAGATAATTCTATATCTTTTAAGAAAAGTGAAATTAAATATAATAATATTAAAAATTTAAAGGAAATTAATTATGTTAATGAGTTATTATATAATAAAATTATTGAAAATAAAGATAAGTTTAATATTGTATTAGGAGGAGATCATAGTATTAGTATTGCTTCTATTTTAGCTTCTAACAAAATCAATAATAATTTAGGAGTTATGTGGATAGATGCTCATACTGATTTTAATACTATTACTTCTACTAGAACAGGTAATGTTCATGGGCTTCCTTTAATTTCTACTATAAAGAATAATAATGATGTTTTATCTTCTTTTCATAATGGAGAATATATAAATAATGAAAATATTGTAGTAGTAGGAGCTAGAAGTATTGATGAATGGGAAAGACCAAATCTTAAAAATAATAATATTTTAGTTTTTACTACTAATGATATTAAATTAAAAGGTATAGATAATATTATGAATGAAGCTTTTAATTATTTAATGAGTAAAACTAATAATATACATATAAGTTTTGATCTAGATTTGATTGATCCTAAACTAGCACCTGGAGTTAGTGTACCTGAAGTTAATGGAATTAATTTAAGTGAAGTGAATGGAATTATTGATTCTATTAATAAACATAGTAATGTAATTAGGTCTCTAGATTTAGTTGAGTATAATCCATTATTAGATAAGGATAATAAAACTTTAGATATAGCTGTTAATATAATAAAAAGCCTAATCAATTTTGACTAGGTTTTTTATTATAAGAAATGTCACAGGTATCTTTAATTAATTCAGAAGTCTGTGCATTAATAACAGTTTCTTTTATATCTTCATATCCATTATTTTTTATTATTTCTATAATTTTATAGTAATCTTGTTTATTTGGATATTCGTATAATTCTATTATTACTTTAAGAAAATCTGAAATAATACTTTGTCTATATATATTTTCATCTATTTTTATAGGTTCAGTTATTATAATTTTATTTCCTTTTTTTTCTTCTTCTATTAGTTTTAATATTGTTTCATTATCTAAAAGATATGATTTAATAGGATTTAGCATATTAATTAATTCTATTATTTGATTGTTTTTCATATTATTATCTTCTTTCTTTTAATTTTCAGTATCTTCTGTAGAAGATGATTCTAATATTAATGGTAATATAATTGGTCTTCTTCCTGTTTCATTAATTATATATTGGTTTAGTTCTAATATTATTAAGTTCTTTAAATCAGTGTAATTAAATGTTTCTTTAGATAATTCTTTAGTAGTTATTGCTTCTACTTTATTTTGTATGTTATTAATTAAATCTTGATTTTCATTAACTACTACAAATCCTCTTGTAGTTATATTAGGATTTAGCATTAGTTTTTTCTTAGTTGAATCTATATTAAGTATTACTACTAATACTCCATCTGAGGACATTATTTTTCTATCTTTAATTACTACAGTTCCAACTTCTCCTATACGTTTTCCATCTACATATATATCATTTATTGGCATTGATCCTTTTTGTTCTACTATATTATCATGTAGAGATAATATATCTCCGTTTTTTAATACAAATATTTTATTTTTATCTATTCCACAAGAAACTCCTAGTTTTTCATGAGCTTTTAACATTCTATATTCTCCATGAACTGGCATGAAATATTCTGGTGTCATTAGTCTTAACAATAATTTTAATTCATCTTGTTTAGCATGACCTGATGTATGTATATCTGTTTCTATTGCATTTGTATAAACTTTAGCTCCTTTTAAATATAATTTGTTGATAACTCTATTTATACTAAGTGCATTACCTGGTATAGGACTTGAAGAAAATATAACTGTATCATCTTGCATTAATTTAATGTTGTTATCATTTCCATTTGAAATACGTGAAAGAGCTGCTAGAGGTTCTCCTTGTGAACCTGTACATAAAAGACATACTTTTTCAGGTTTCATTTTATTAGCTACATCCGCAGTTATAAATATTCCATTATCTTTTATTAGTCCACATTGTTTAGCTACTTCAATACTTGTAACCATACTTCTACCAAATGTAACTATTTTTCTATCATATTTTCTACATGTTTCAATTATATGAACAACTCTATATATATTACTAGCGAATGTAGCTAATATAATTCTTCCTTCAGTTCTAGAAAATATATCTCCTAAGGTTTCATCTACTTTTGATTCACTAGCTGAAAATCCAGGTACTAAAGCATTTGTAGAGTCACTCATTAATAATTTAACTCCTCTAGCTCCTATTGATGCCATTTTTTGTATATTAGCCATTGGACCAATTGGGGTTAAATCAAATTTAAAGTCTCCTGTTTCAACTATTACTCCGTTAGGTGTAGTTATTGATAAACCAAAAGAATCAGGTATTGAATGTGTGGTTCTAAAGAATTCTATAGTAAAATGTTTAAATTTAACTACTGTGTTTTCTTCAAATACAACTACATCTTTATATTTTAATCCTCTATCTAATAATTTGTTTTTTATAAGTTCACTAGCTACTTTAGGTGCATATATACAAGGTATATCAATATTTTGTAAAACAAAAGGTAAGCCACCTATATGATCTTCGTGTCCATGTGTTATAAATATAGCTTTAATTTTACTTTCATTTTGTTTTAAAAATGTGTAATCAGCTAAGACATAATCTATTCCTAAAAGTTCATCTTCTGGAAACATTACTCCTGCATCTATAACTATTATTTCATCTTCATGCATTATGCAATACATGTTTTTTCCAACTTCTCCTAGTCCGCCTAAAGCAAAAACTAGAGTTTCACTCTTATTATTGTTCATTTTATTTCTCCCTCTTAATTAAAAGTAATCTAATCAGTGAAATAATTATACTACAAGGACTAGTGTTTGTCTATACAATCGTGTATAATAAAGTAAATTAAGGAGATATATTTTATGGGTATAATAGATAAAATTAAAAATGCTTTTAGTAAAAAAGAGTTAGATGAAGTACAAAAGTATGATGAAGGTCTAAGTAAAACAAGGGATAATTTTGTATCTAAATTAAATATTCTTGGTGTTAAATATACTAAAGTTAATGATGAGTTTTTTTCAGAACTTGAAGAGATTCTTATAATGGCAGATATTGGGATAAATACTGTTTATTCTTTTGTTGATACTCTAAAGAAAAGAGTAAAAGAAGAGAAAATAGAAGATTTTAAGTATTTAAAAGAAGTTATAGTAGATGAACTTATGATGATTTATGTAGATAATTCTATAGTTAGTTCAAATATTAATTTTAATAAGGATGGCACTACAGTTATTTTATTTGTTGGTGTTAATGGAGTAGGGAAGACTACTACTATTGCAAAACTTGCTTATAAGTTTAAAAATATGGGTAAAAGTGTTATGTTAGTCGCAGCGGATACTTTTAGAGCTGGGGCAGTTCAACAATTGGAACTTTGGGGTAAAAAAATTAATGTTCAATGTTTTTCTAATAATAGTAGTGATCCTTCTAGTGTTATTTATGAAGCTTTAAATAAAGCTTTAGACGAAAATATAGATGTTGTTTTAATTGATACAGCTGGTAGACTTCAAAATAAATCTAATCTTATGAATGAACTTGATAAGATGAATAAAGTAATTAGTAAAGTTATAAATGATGGACCTCATGAGACTTTATTAGTAATAGATGCTACTACTGGTCAAAATGGTATAAGTCAAGCTAAGAGTTTTAAAGAAATTACGAATATCACGGGTATTGTTCTTACTAAATTAGATGGGACAGCGAAGGGTGGAATAGTTTTAGCTATAAAGGAAGAGACTAATATTTCAGTTAAGTTTGTAGGGTTAGGAGAAAAAGAAAATGATTTAGTTTCTTTTGATATTGAGAAGTATATTTATGGTTTATTTAAGGAGTGGTAAGAGTGAAACATAGAGAGTATATAATTGATTTATATGATATTTATCAGTTTCTTTTTACTAAGAAACAACAAGAGTATTTTGAAAATTATTATTTTGAAGATCTTTCTTTAAGTGAAATAGCACAAAACTATAATATTAGTAAAGCTGGTATAGGAAAGTGCATTAATGAAGTAGAATCAAAGCTTTTAGAGTATGAAAAGAATCTAAATGTTTATAAAAAGAATAAAATAATAGAAGAGTTTAATAAAAAAAACAGATGATTTTTTAAAATTATCTGTTTTTAAATGCTAACTTAAGTATTGAAGCATCGTTATCTAGTTTTTCTATTAGTTCTTGAGTATTTCTTAATCCATAAGTTTTAGGGTCATTAAGTACTTGTTCTATATTTTCTTCACCTGTTTTTTCTAGTGTGAAAAAATCAGCTAATAACATTAATTCTTTTGTAGTTAAATTACTTAATTCTCCTCTTTGTAAAATACTTAAATTATATAATTCTTCATTTAATAATAATACATCTTCTTGTACGTATATATCAAAACTATATCTATATGCTACTAATCTAGAAAGGTATGCTAAGTAAAGTTTTTCTTTATTAGCTTTATCATTTAATATAATTCTTCCTACTGTTGGATTTTCTCCTACTACATAATCTATTAATAGATCTTCTTCTCTTTTAGCGAGTGAGCTATAGTCTTCTAAATCCGCTACTAATTTATCTCCTTGTATTAATATTGGTTTTCTTGTAACTGTCTTTTCCCATAATGTATCTTTTCTAGATATAAGTAGTTTCTTATATACTTCTTTAGTCTTTTTAGTACTTAAGTATTCTTCTTTTTTTTGTTTTAATAATTCATTATTTGGAAAAACACTATAAACTTCTACTATTTTATCTTTTTTTAATAGTAATGTTTGTTCTTTTTTATTTGGAACTAGTGTTCTTTCTATATTAGTAGTTAATCTATTTTCTCTATTATATATTTTAGTACTAATCTCTCCATGCTTTTTAAGTTTATCCATTATACTTTCCATATTTCTCTCTCTTTCTTTATAACTTTATATTATAAACTATATGTATCTATTTTACAAATATTTTAATTTTAAGTTTTTATTATTTTTTATTATATAATAGTTTCTTATTACATCTAGTGGAATAGTTTTTATTTTTTTGTTATACTAAAAAAGATTGGAGGTTGTGTAAATATGTTTGATAGTTTAGGAGAAAAGATAGAAAAAATTATAAGTAATATTAAAGGACATGGTGTTATTAATGAAGATAATATTACTGATATGACTAGGGAAATACGTTTAGCTTTATTAGAAGCGGATGTTAATTATAAAATAGTAAAGGAATTTACTGAGAAAGTAAAAGAGAAAGCTTTAGGTGAAGAAGTTAAGAAGAGTTTAAAACCTGGAGAAGTTTTTGTTAAAATTCTTAGAGATGAATTAATATCTTTACTTGGTGAAACTAGGCAGAAATTAATTGTAAATGATGGTATGACTATTGTTTTAATGTGTGGACTTCAAGGTAGTGGTAAAACTACTACTGTTGGTAAGCTTGGATTATTAGTTAGAAAAGAATATAAGAAGAATCCTTTATTTATAGCATGTGATGTTTATAGGCCTGCTGCAAAAGAACAACTTAGGGCTATAGCTAAAAGTATTGATGTTGAAGTTTATGATGAAGAACAGTTAAATCCTGTTGATATAGCTATAAATGGAATAAAGTATGCTAAGGAAAAAGGTTATAATTATGTTTTAATTGATACAGCTGGAAGAAATCAAATAGATGATGATTTAATGGATGAACTTAAAAATATAGAGGATGCAGTTAAGCCTGATGAAGTTCTTTTGATAATTGATTCTTATATGGGACAAGATGCTATTAATGTTATTAATGGATTTAATGAAAAGCTTAATTTAACAGGGTGTATTTTAACTAAAATGGATGGAGATAGTAAAGGAGGAGTTGCTCTTAGTTTAAGACATTTAACTAATATTGCAATTAAATTTATTGGAGTTAGTGAAAAATTAGATGGTCTTGATGAATTTGATCCTACTAGAATTGCTGATAGAATTCTTGGAAATGGAGATATCTTGTCTATAGCTAAACATGCAAGTGAAGTAATATCTGAAGAAGATGCTATAAGTACTCAAAAGAAAATGAAGAGTGGAAAGTTTGATTTAGAAGATTTCTTATCTTTAACTAAACAAATGAAAAAGATGGGACCTTTAGAAAATTTATTAAAGCTTCTTCCTGGAGCTAGAAAAGCAGGATTAAATAATATAAATATTGATCCTAAAGTTATGTTAAGAGTAGAAGCTATCGTACTTTCTATGACTCAAGAGGAAAGAAAACATCCAGAGATATTAAAGGCAACTCGTAAAATTAGAATTGCTAAAGGTAGTGGAAATACTGTAGAAGATGTTAATAGACTTCTTAAACAGTTTGAACAAATGAAAGTAATGATGAAAAGTATGTCTAAGGGAAATATGAAATTACCTTTTTAGGTAATTTTTTTTATAGTAATTATTATATTTTGTGTTCCAAGTTTTGTAATCGTTGCTTTTACCTATACGTTAAAGATATCCTTACATAAAATATAAATGAAAAGGAGTTGATACCTGTGTTAAATGCTGATTATAGTATGTATCAAGGATTTGAAGTAGGAGAAGCTAGTGAATATAAGAAAACTGAAAATAATATTCCATGTGGTGTAGCAGAAAGTCCTATGTGTGGATGTAATGAAGTACTTATGCCTACTGCTCAAGTGTATGAATGTCCAGTTGAAAGATGTATTCATAAAAATATAGTCCATGAGGTTAAGCATGTTTGCCCAGTTAATACTAGAATTATAAATCATCATATTTTTAAACATTGTTATAGTCCATGTTATACTTCTCAAGAAGAAAATACTATTTGTAATGTAGATCAAGGATGTTGTAAAAGATTTTAATTAGTAAAGACCATTCTTGGTCTTTTTTTTTATTTAATTTTTAGTATAATGAATGTAGGAAAAGAAGTGTAAATTATGGTTATTACTAAAACTGATTTTATAAATTATATTAGATGTAGAAGGTATACTGCTTTAGAAGAGGTAAGAAAAAATAAAAAAGATAATAATATTACAATTGAAGAATATAAGGCTCAGGAAAAAAGTGAGGATATTAAAGAAATTGTAGGGATGATGTTTGATAGTGATGATAATGATCTTACTTTTAAGGAAGATAAACAGTTAAATGCTATGATGAAGTATTATAAGAAGGCAGAACTTTTAGCTGGAAGAGAAAGTGAAAGATTATTTAAAGGAAATTTTATATATAGTAAAGATACTTATTCTCAAGAGTCTTTTGATTTTGTCAGTGGTCATTTTAGATATTTATGTTATGTTGATATTTATAATGAAGAAGATGATCATATTAATATTATTGAAGTAAAAGCTACTACATCATCTAAATTTAAGAAACTTTTATATGGAAAAAAGGATGATAAGAAAGAACTATTTATTAAAAAAAATGGTATCTATGTTTTAAATAATCAAGATACTTTTGATAAGACTTATGATAATCAAATTAATAAGCTAAAGAATAGATTTAGTGATGTTGGTAAATATGTTTATGATTTAGCTGTTCAAAGATTCTTTATAGAATCTAGTTTTAAGGAAGTAAATGTAAATAAAAAAATTAATTATTATTTATGTGTTCTTAATAGTGATTATATATATGATGGAGTTAGTGATTATGAAATTGACGAAAATGGTGAAAAAATAGTTGAGTTTTATGATATGAATAGTATTACTAATGATTTGATGCCTGTAGTTTTAAATGATAAGAAGCTTCTTGAGTCTTATATTGAAGAAGATAATTCTAGTGTTTGTAATACTTCAGTTTCTTGTGCTCTTAAAACTAATCATGAATGTAAATTTTCTTCTATTTGTTTTAAGGATGTTCCTAAAAAGAATTCTAGTTTCTCTTATAAACAATTTGTATCTTTTAAAGATGAAAATGGAGTTAAATATAATAAATATGATTTAGTTAATAATGGAATATTAAAGTTTGATGATGTTCCTTATAATTGGTTATCAACAGTTACTCATATTATACAGAGGAATGCTTATGATAATAATACTCCTTATATAGATAAGAATAAGATTAAAGCAGGACTTAAGAGTTTTTCTTTTCCTATATATCATTTTGATTTTGAAACTTTTCCTTGTCCTTTACCAAGATTTAAAGGAGAAAAGTGTTATACTCAAAGTCCTTTTGAATTTTCTTTACATATTGAAAGAGAAGAAGGCGTTTGTGATAAAAATAATGATAATATTGTTTATTTAGCTAAAAGTAATAATGATGAAAGACTTGATTTAATACACGCTATGATAGATAGTATTGATTTATCAAATGGAGGGACTGTTCTTGCACAAAATGTTAATTTTGAGAAGATGGTTACAAAGGAATTAGCTAGAATATTTCCAGAATATAAAGATAAACTTATGAATATATATGATCATGCTAGAGATTTATTAGAAGTTATTTTAAATAATAAGGAATTGTATTTGTCTTTAGGTTTTAGTGAAGAAGAGTCTTCAAAAGTAAATTATTATAATAAAGATCAGTCTGGAAGTTATTCAATAAAGAAAACTTTACCATTATTTAGTGATCTTAAATATAGTGATTTGGAAATACAAAATGGAGTAGAGGCTTTAGTTGAATATTCTAAGTTTCATGAAATGGGTGAAATGGAAAAAGAGAAGACAAGAGAAAATCTAAGAGTTTATTGTCAACAGGATACTTGGGCTATGGTAGAAATTCTTAGAGGACTTAGAAAACTTATTATGTAAAATTATGTCAATTAACTTGTTTATGTTAGTGTAAGTATAGTATAGTGAGGTTAGAGGGAAGTGAATATATGATATATCCATCGATCGATAGACTACTTAATATAGTTGATTCTAAATATAAGTTAGTACATGTAGTCGCTAAAAGAAGTAAACAAATGCTAGAAAATAATCATTTTCAGATGAAAGAAAGCGATTACAAGAGTGTTAAGGAATTAGGAAGAAGTTTAGAAGAAGTAGAAAAGGGATTGGTTACTATTAAGAAGTAGTAATCTTTTTTTTATTTTAATTATATATACTTGACATGCAAATAAATGTTTGGTATTCTTTAGTTACAGAGATTTACTTTTAAAGGAGGAGAGTACTATAAAAATTAATAAATTTAAGAAACTAACTAAGGGAAGATATAAAATATTTTTGGATAAGGAAGAAATTGTTGTTTATGAAGATATTATACTTAAACATAGACTTTTAAATAAAAAAGAAATTAGTGATGCTTTATTAAAAAAAATATTGAATGAGAATATTTTTTATGAGGCTTATAATTCTTCTTTATCTTATATGGATATTAAGATGAGAAATAAAAATGAAATTGAAAAGTATTTAAAGAATAAAAAGTATGATGAAAAAGTAATTATTGAAGTAATTCAAAAACTTAATACTTTAAATCTTTTAAATGAAGAGGATTATGTTCATGCATATATAAATGATAGATTGATTTTATCTACTGATGGTCCATCTAAAATAAAAAATTATTTACTTAATGCTGGATTTGATAATGATATGATAGATAAACATCTTAGTTTAATTGAAGCTTCCGTTTGGAGAGATAAAATTAAATATATTGTTGATAAGAGACTACTTATTAACAAAAAATTAAGTAAAACTATGTTTAGAAAGAAAATGAAAAATGATTTATGGTTTTTAGGATATGATAATTCATTAATAGATGAAGTTTTAGTTGATATTTCTTTAAATGAAAAAGCTTTTATAAAAGGTGAATATATTAAGGCTTATAAAAAATATAGTAAGAAATATGATGGGGATGAACTAGAAAAAGCTATTAGAAATCATTTGTATATGAAAGGGTTTGAAGTTGTTAATATAAATGAGATATTAGAAGACTAAAAAAATCGAGATATTTCTCGATTTTTTTGTATTTTATTTTCCAGTATTTTGTGCATATAGTTTATTCATATATGTATCATAACTACTTTTTAATTCACTATCATTTATTTTCATATTGTATTTTTCTCTTAGTTTTTCAAGAGCTTTAATATACATACTTTTATCATTTTCTACAAGTTCATTTGATATAGTTTCTATAATTTCTTTTTTTGCTTTTTCAAGTGTTGGTTTTTCATTTTGTTTAGTTTTAAGTATTATATGATATCCATATTGTGATTTAACAGGTTCTTTAGAATACTCATTTACTTTTAATTTAATAGCTCCTTCTACAAAAGATTTGTCCATTCCTTTTCTATTAAATGCTCCTAAAGCTCCACCATTACTTGCGTTAGCTGAGTCTTTAGAATATCTTTTAGCAAGTTCTGAGAATTTAGATCCTTTATCTAGTTCAGCTATTATTTGTTTAGCTGCTTCATATGCTTTTTTATCTTCTGCTTTTTTTACTTCTTCAGTTGCATCATTCGCTGCATCAGAAGTTATTAATATATGACTAGCTTCTATATCTCCAATAGTATATGATTCATAATAATCTTTTATTTGTTTTTCTGTTACTGTTGTTTTAGCATAGTCTGCAATCCATAAACTTCTTTTATAGTTAAGTTTTACATATTCTTTAAATTCTTCTTCACTATCTACATTGTAATATGATTTGATGTAAGATAAATAATTTTCTCCTGCGTCTTTCTTAACTGAAGAGACAACTCCTGTAATATATTTATTAGTATTAGCATCATCTTTATATTCTTTATCTAGAAGTGTTGTATCTATTAAATCTATTAATTTTGTTGTACCATAAGTCTTCTTTAAACTATTATATAACTCATTTGAACTGATTCCTTCTTTGTTTTTAAAGGAAACAACCGCATTTTCTCCATTTTTTAACTCTACGTTTCCGCATCCTGTAAGTAATAAAATCATTAAAACAGGTAATAATATTTTTTTCATTTAATTCCTCCTATGTGTAATAATATCAAAAACTTAGATAAAACTCAAGAAGTAGCACTCACAAAAATTAATAAATTGCGTACAATAAACTGTAAAGATAAAAAAGGAGGAATGTATTATGAATTCAGGTTGTGGATGTAGTAACGGATTATCAGGTGCTGCTTTTGCTTTAGTATTATTTATTTTATTAGTTATCATACTAGGTGCATTTATTTAAGTTTTTTAAAGAAGGAGGCGAGTTATATGTGTAATAGTTGTGATCCTTGTGAGAAAAAATCAGCTGGAAATAGCTTTTTCATCATATTGATTCTATTTATTCTACTAGCTATAATCTTTGGTGTAGTTGGTGGATGGTAATAAAAAGGAGGAAATTTTCCTCTTTTTTATTGGAAGAATAAATGATATAATAATTTTAGAATAAAGTAGGAGGGGACTATTGATGTTTGGAAAAATTTTAAATATTGATAATAATAATATCTTAGTTGAAAATACATCAGGTGTAATAGAAACTTCTATACTTAATATGCATGTGGTTTTTGAATCTTCTACTAGAAAAATAGTAGGTGAGATTAGATCTATTAATAATAGTGAAATTAATATTTTTATAATAGGTGAATTTATTAATGATAGCTTTATTTTAGGTACATCTAAATTACCAAGTATAAATGATACTATTAGGCTTATATATAAGAGTGAGGTTATTTCTTTATATGGTAAGGAAAATAACTTAAATTATTTATATTTAGGTAAAAGTTCTTTATATCAAGGATTTAATATATACACAAAAGTTAATGAATTTTTTGGTGGTCATTTTGCTATTATTGGTAATACTGGTTGTGGTAAAACTTGTGCTTCTACTCGTATGATTCAAAATTTATTGTTTAATAATGATAATCCTCCACTAAATGCTAATATAGTTTTATTTGATATTTATGGTGAATATAATAGTGCTTTTACTAAAATGAATGAAGAATATAAAACTAAAACTAAAATAATTAGTACTTCTTTAGAATTTAATCCTGGAGATACTGTTAATATTCCAGCTTATTTTCTAGATGCAGATGATTTAGCTTTAATTTTAAAAGCAGATTCAAAAGAACAAATTCCAATATTAGAAAAAGCTTTGAGTTTAGTTTATACTTTTTGCTCTAATGATGAAAAAGTTTTAAATCATAAAAATAATATTTTAGCGGTTGCTTTATTAGATATTTTAAGTAGTGGAAGAAGTTCTACTCAAATTAGAGATCAAATAATAGCGGTTTTAACTACTTATAATACTAAGGATATTAATTTAAATAGTCAAATTATACAACCAGGGTATACAAGAACTTTAAAACAGTGTTTAAATATAGATGCTATGGGTAAAATTAATACTATTCAGTTAGCGGTATCTTATTTAGAGAGTTTTAAAATAGAAGAGATGACAAAAATAGAAAGAAATGAGTTTTTTACTTATTCTTTAAAAGATTTATTATATTCTTTAGAGTTTGCTTTAATTAGTGAAGGTATTTTAAAAAGTGATAAAGTATATGAAAAAAACAATATATTAAAAGTAAGACTTTCTTCTTTAATTAAAAGTCCTAATGCTAGATTTTTTGATGTTAAGGAAAATATTAGTAAACAAGATTTTGTATATAAATTATTTTCTTTAAATGGTGAGAAAGTTCAACTAGTTAATATTAATTTAGATAGTGTTGATGAAAGATTTGGGAAAACTTTAACTAAAATATATTCTAAATTATTTTATGATGTTTGTGTACATAATAAAGATAGAGCATCTTTTATTATTAATATTGTCTTAGAAGAAGCACATAGGTATGTCACTCATGATATAGATAGTGAAGTTATAGGATATAATATTTTTGATAGAATTACTAAGGAGGGTAGAAAGTATGGGGTTCTTTTAGGGCTAATTACTCAAAGACCTAGTGAACTTTCTAGTACTGCTCTTAGTCAATGTTCTAATTTTATAGTACTTCGTATGTATAATCCTAATGATTTAAATATTATAAAAAGTATTTCTTCTAATGTAAGTCAAGAAAGAATTAATGCTATTAAAAATTATGAAGCAGGAGAGGCATTATGTTTTGGAACTTCTTTTTCTCTTCCATCTTCAGTTAAATTTGATATGCCTTCTCCAGTTCCAAGTTGTAGTAATGCAAATATTGTTGGAAATTGGTATAAAAAAAATCTATAATTAGATTTTCAATTTATTATATACATCTTCTATATTCATTATAGGAGGTGTTTTATATACTGGAATTATATGTACATGATAATGTTTAATATCTTGTACTATTCCATTGTTTTGTAATATTTTAAATCCATCTGGAGAAAAGTTATTATTTATTTTTTTTATTATTAATTTAATTATTTTATTTATCTTTATAAATATTTCATCTTCAATATCTAGAGCATTTACTATATGTTTTTTTGGTACTATTAGTGTATGTCCAAGAGAATCTGGGTTAATATCTAGAAATACTTTAAAATAATCATCTTCATATAATATATAAGATGGTATTTCATTATCAACTATTTTACAGAATAAACAATCTTTCATTTCTTATCACCTAAAATTATTATATATAAAAATATATTAAATAACAATATGAAGCTTTTTAAATATACAAATAATTTTGTATTTCATAGATTATAAGTGAGAACTGGAGGTTAATTATGAATGATAATGATAAATTTGAAATGTTGAATAAAGATATTATATATTTTGATAATGCAGCGACTACTTTTAAACCTAAATGCGTTATTGATGAAGTTGTAAATTATTATACAAATTATTGTGCTAATTCACATAGAGGTGAATATGATATTAGTTATAGAGTTGATGATAATATAGATAAAACGAGAGTTAATGTTCAAGAGTTTATAAATGCTAGCGATAAAAGTGAAGTTATATTCACTTATGGGTGTACTGATTCTATTAATATGATTGTTGATGGCTTTTTTAAGAATATATTAATTAAAGGAGACGAAGTTATACTTTCAGAATCTGAACATGCTTCTAATATTCTTCCTTGGTTAGTTTTAGCGAAAAAAAAGGGTATAGTTATTAAGTATGCACCTCTTGATAAAAATAGGAAGTTAAGTATAGAGGATGTTATAAATACTATTACTAATAAAACTAAGGTGATTTCTTTAGCTTATATTACTAATGTAATAGGAGATGTTAGAGATATTAAAACTATAGGAGAATATGCAAAACAGAATAATATTTATTTTGTAGTTGATGCAGCTCAAGCGATAGGTCATATTAAAACTGATGTTCAAGATGCAAATATCGATTTCTTAGCTTTTTCTGCACATAAGATGTATGGACCTACTGGGTTAGGAGTATTATATGCTAAGAAAAAATATTTAAATATTATGTCTCCTACTAGATTTGGTGGAGGGATGAATGAAAACTTTAATAAGGATTCATTGATTTTAGAGGATGTTCCTTATAGATTTGAAGGAGGTACTCATAATTTAGCTGCTATTGTTTCTTTTTATTATTCAATAGATTTTATTAATAAAAAAGGTATTAATAATATTAGAAGAACTGAGGAATATTTAAGAAGATACGCTATTAAAAGATTAGAAGAGATTCCTTATATTAATATATTAAATAAGAATAGTGAGGGTGCTATTATTTTAATTAATATGGATAATGTTTATTGTGGGGATTTAGGGCTTTACTTAAATAGTAAGAAGATTTGTGTTAGAAGTGGTCAACATTGCGCTAAGATGATACCTAGTATAGATGGTAAGACTAACAGTTTAAGAATAAGTTTTAGTTTTTATAATACTTATGAGGAAATCGATGTATTAGTTAATTGTCTAAAAGATTATGAAGGTATTTTAGATTTTGTTAAATAGCTTAATTTTACGTTCTGTTAAGTAAAAAGTATTGAATTTTATAAAATTCCCTTAGAGAGATTTTATAGTTTATAATACTTTTTTTGTGCTTTTATTCTAAATCCCTTGTTTGTGTATAAAAAACATGAATGATATTATGGGTTTAGAAAGGAGGTGAGTTATGCTGAATCAGACTATTTTAGTTGGTAGGTTGACAGATACTCCTGAGGTGATAGTTTCAGATAATGGAGTAAAAAGAACTAATATTCTAGTCGCAGTTAATAGATCTTTTAAGAATGTTGATGGAACTTATGATACAGATTTTATTAGATGTATTTTGTGGCAAGGAGTAGCAGAAAGAACTTGTGAATACTGTAAGGTTGGTGATCTAATTGGAGTTAAAGGTCGATTACAATCTTCTAGGTATGAAAGTGATGGAGTTACAAAATATTCTATCGAGGTTGTAGCAGAAAGAGTTACATTTTTATCTTCAAATAAGAATGGTAAAACCGAAAATGTAACTAATGAAGAGGATACTCTTTAAAAAATATTAATAGCAACAGTTTTAGTTTATATTGAGTTAACTTTTCTTAAATGTAATTATATATGTTTTATAATTAATTCATTAATTAGTAAGCGAGGTGTTAATATGTTTCTAAAAGGAGACAGACTAAAAGAGTTAAGATTAAATAGAGGTCTTACTCAAGAAGAGTTAGGTAAAGTAATTGATGTAACTAAAGCTAGTATTTGTTGTTATGAAAAGGGAAGTAGAACTCCCACACTTGAAAACTTAATCGATTTAATGATGTTTTTTGATGTTTCTAGTGATTATCTATTAGGTAATGATTTAATTATTACTGTTAAAAGTAATAAGAACATTAAAACATTCATGACAAAAGAGGAAGTTACTTTTATTGAAGAACTTAGAAAAGATAAGTTCATTTATGAAGTTTTGCTAACAGATCCCGTAAGAGGGATAGAACTTCTTGGTAAGAAGATAAATTAAAAAATTATCTTCTTATTTTTTTGGTATAATAGTTTTATATGATAAGGAGAGAACATGAATATAAAAGATATTATCGCTAGAAAATCAAAGAAAAAGAAGTTATCAAAGGAAGAATATAGTTTTGTAGTTAATGGATTTGTTGATGGAAGTATTACAAGTGAGGATATGTCTACATTTTTAATGTTAATATATAATTATGGAATTTCTTTTAATGAAATATTTTATTTAACTGATGCTATGATTAATAGTGGGAATGTAATAGATACTAATACTTTTTCTTGTCCTATTATTGATAAACATTCTACTGGTGGAGTTGGAGATAAAGTTACTTTAATTATTACGCCTGTCTTAGCTAGTTTAAAATTATATATGGTTAAAATGAGTGGAAAAAGTTTAGGTGCAACTGGTGGAACTGCTGATAAACTTATGAGTATTGATGGATATAATATAGATATTAGTCTTGAAGATATGATAAAACAAGTTAATGATATAGGGTGTTGTGTTGTTAATAAATGTGGTGATATTGCCACTGCAGATAAAAAAATATATGCTCTTAGAGATGAAATAGGAGCTCTTGATAGTATTGCTTTAATAGCATCTTCTATTATGAGTAAAAAGATTGCTCTTGGAGCTAAATACATTATAATTGATTTAAAATTAGGGGATGGAGCTTTTATAAAAAATAAAAAAGATGCTAATGTCCTAGCTAAATATATGATTAAATTAGGTGAAATGTATAATAGAAAAGTTGAAGTAATTATAACTGATATGGACTGTGTACTTGGTAATAGTGTTGGAAATAAGTTAGAAGTACAGGAAACTATTGATTTCTTTAATGGTATAAGAGATAAAAGACTTTTAGAATTAGTTTTATTTATATGTGCAAAACTTTATAAAATGGCTAATAAGTGTTCTTTTAAATTTGCTTTAAATGAAGTTAAAAGAGTAATTAATAATAATGAAGCTAAAGATAAGTTTTATTCTTGGATTAAATATCAAGGTGGTAAGATAGATAGTTTTGAAATTAATGCAAAACAAGTTGTTATAAAATCTGATAAATCTGGTTATATTAATAGTATTGATGCTTTAGGTACTGGTCAAATAGTGTTTGATTTAGGTGCTGGAAGAAAAGAGAGAACAGACATAATTGATACTAATACTGGAATTAAGTTCTTAAAAGCTGTTGGAGATAGGGTAGAATTAGGAGAACCAATAGCAGTTTGTTACTATAATAAAGAGATAGATGATATAGTTTCTAGAGTAAGAAATGTTATAACTATTAATAGTCATTATAAAAAGATTAAGGACATAATTTTAGAAGTTATTTAAATATTATATAGAAAGAGGAATATAAGTATGAAGAAATTATTAATAATTTTAACTTGTTTTATTTCTTTTTTTTCTTGTTCTTTAAATATTCATGCTATTAAAAATATTAATATAGTTAATAATTCTTTGGTACCTTTATTTGATAAAAGTACTTATATATATAATGTATATGTTAGTGAAGAGACTAGTGAAGTTATAATTGAGGGGACAAAAGAGAATGAAGATGAAGTTATAACTGGAACAGGTAAAATAAAAATTGAAGGGAATAAGACAGTAGCGGAAATAAGTAATGGAATAGAAAAATATTATATTAATATTTTTAAAAATTATAAGATAGAAAATAATAAGTCTGATGCTTCTTTGAGATTTTTAAGTATTAAAGGATACAATATTGATTTTAAAAGTGATGTATTTGATTATAAAATAGAAGTTAAGGGGTATGATGATTTAGAGGTTATTTATGTTGGAGGGAATGAGAACAGTAAAATAGTTATGAGTGGTAATAGGAATTTATTAGATAAGGATAATGTAATAGTTATTAGTGTTAAAAGTGAAGATAAGACAAATAATAATGTTTATAAAATACATGTTAATGTTTTAAGTTCAGCTTTTAAAGAAGAAAAAGAAAAAAGCAATTTTAAAAAAAGCTTTTCTAAAGATGATAAGATTATAGTTTTTTCTATAGTATTTAGTTTTTCATTAATACTTATTTTTATTCTATATTTTATTATGTTTCATAAGAAGAAAAACTAATATAATTCTTTATATTCTTCTAGTGTTATATTTTTTTCTTTTATAATTTTAGCATGTTCTATACCTACATATCTATAGTGCCATGGTTCGCATTTATATCCAGTTATGTTTTCTTTTTCTTTAGTGTATCTTTGAATAAAACCATATAAATGGGCATGGTCTAAAAGATAAGTGTATTCTTTTGTATTAATAAAGTCATCTAGTGATCCGTTTGATGATGTTATATCTATAGCATATCCTGTTTCATGTTCTGAATGTCTTTTTCTAGCTGAATAAGTGTCAGCTTTTAATACTCCATCATTTAGAACATATTTATTATATAGTTTTTCTTGATAAGAAGATGTCCTATATCCTGAGACAATATACATATTTATATTGTCTTTTTTGGCATCATCAAACATTTTGTTAATAGAGGAGAGTACATTAGATTTTATGTATTCCTCTTTAAATGTTTTATCACTACTTATTTTAACTAAGTCATTTGGTTCGTAATCTTCAGGAAGTGCATTATATTTATTTACTATTATTAATGGATTAGTGGTATCTTTAATAGTTTTTATATTTGTATAGAATGGGTAATCAAGTCCTATATTTACGTATGTTACTGTATCTTTAGTATTTAAATTTTTTAATTTATTATATTCTTTATACCTGCTAAGATTTTTTTCTATATAGTTAGTGATTTCTTGATATTTATTATTTTCTTTTTTTACTTCTATATTTTTGTTATTTAATTTCTTTATCAAGAATAATCCTCCTAGTATAAATATAACTGATATTATTCCAATAAATAATGCATATATATTATTTTTCTTATTCATATCATTCACCTAAATAATTATATCACGTTCAGATAAGTTATATGTACGATACTACTTTAAAAAGTTAAATATATGTGATATTATTTATATGGTGAATGATATGAATTCAAGAATGGAAAGATATCAAGAAGAAACTCTAGATACTAGTAGTAGAATTAGTAGGAATCAAGAACTTTATAATAGTGAAGAAGTTCCTCTATATTCTAGAAGTGTCAGCAACAGCAATGTTAGGGTTCTTGATACTAATCAAAAAGATATAGATATTGAAAAAATTAAAAAATATATTATTGATATGAATACTCATGAAGATGTTAAAAAGAATAGATTAAGTGATATTAATATTAATGAGGATGATTTCTCTATAGTAGAGGAAAAAGAAACTCCAACTAAGGTATATGATATCAATAGTGTTTTAGAAAAAGCTAAAGAAGGTAGAGAAAGAGTTTATGAGAACGATAAGTATAGGAAACTCAGAGATACTCAATTTGATATTTTAAGTAAAATAGATATGCAAGAAAAATCAAATGAAACTTTAGAAAGCGAAGATTTTAATACAAATGAAAGAACTTTAATTGATTTAATTAATACAGTTACTATAAATAGAGGAGTGGATTTACTAGAAGAACTTACTAAAGGAGATCCAAGTGAAGCGGTAGCACCTCAAAAAGTTAATAAAGATGATAATATTAATTCTACAGAGGAGTTTAAGTTTAGAGAACAGAATAATACAGTAAGTGAAGAAACTGTCGAAGAGATAAAAGAAAAATCAAATACTTTAGTTGATCTTAAAAAAGATGAAATAGCTAAGAATATAGATAATAGTTTTTATACAAGTTCAAATAGTTTTAGTAAAGAAGATTTTGAAGGATTTGATGATATTGATAAGAAAGGTAAGAAAAGTAATAAGTTAGTTATATTTAGTGTTATTGTTTTAATACTTTCAGTTCTATTTACTTTATTTGTAGTTGTTAATTATATTTTCGATTTAGGACTATTTTAGAATAGTTCTTTTCTTTTAAAAGTATAATGTTAATGAATGAAAAGAAAAATGAAATTAAAAAGAGGTTTTAATTGTAAAGATAATTTAGAGAATAAGATTATATTCACATTAATCTTAGTTTTATTGTGTTGTTTTATTATATTTAGAGTTTTAGGTAAAACTATTAGTCCAATTCTTATTAATTATGCTGAGGCAGAAACTAGAAGATTATCTTCTATTATAATTAATAATTCTATTAAAGATTATACTAAATATAAGACTGAAGATATTATTAATACAGTATTTAATTCAAATAATGAGGTTGTAACAGTAGATTTTAATACAACTTATGTTAACTCTATTTTGTCTTCTTTAGTTAGTGATATTCAAAATAAACTTAAATGTTTAGATGAAGCTAAATTCAGTGAAGCTGGTATATTAGTAAGTGAAACTTCTTTTAAAACAGAAAGAAATAATGTTGGAGTTGTTTATTTTATACCTTTAGGTGTTGTTTTTAATAATGGTATTTTGGGTAATGTTGGACCTAAAATTCCTCTTAAAACTAATTTAATGGGGAATGTTATAGGGTCTATAAATGTAGATATGCATGAATATGGTATTAATAATATCTTAGTTAAGTTATTTATAAATATAGAACTTGTCAATAGAGTAATTCTTCCTTTTTCTTCTAAGAATGTTAAACTTAAGAATGATGTCTTATTAGCTAGTAAAATAATTCAAGGTAAAATTCCCAGTGTTTATGGAGGAAGTTATAGTACTACTAGTCCTTTAATTAATTCAATTTCTTGAATAATGATAATAAGAGTGATAATATAATACTAGGTGAAGAAAATCATGGAAGAAATTAATGCTCTTGAACAAAATTATGAAATAATTACAAATTATAAAGATTGTTTTGATAATGATGAATTTAAAGAAAAATGTACTGAATATTATCAAGAATTTGATTATATTGTTGGCGATTTTGCTTATGGGAAACTTAGACTTAAGGGATTTTGTGATAAGAATAATAAGATGTTTAAGGAAATAAATGATTTTAATAATCTTCAAGAATATTTAGAACATAATTGTGCTTATGGATGTAAATATTTTGTTTTGAAGAAAATTAATTAATTTTATTATGGAGTAAATAATGAATAAAAGTGATGTGTTTTTAAAAGAAATTGAGTATATTGAAAATGAAAAATATAAATTAAATATTAGTCTTATGTTGAATATTTTACCTGATTATTTTTTTAGAGTTCCTGCTAGTTCTACAGGGAAGTATCATCCAGCATTTTCTTTAGGAGAAAAAGGACTTGTAAGACATACAAAGGCTGCGGTAAGAATAGCTAAAGATTTGATGGATAACTCAAGTATTGGATATAAATTTAATCAAAACGAAAAAGATTTAATATTAATGGCTTTATTACTACATGATGGATTAAAATTAGGATTAAATGAAGAGAGATATACTAAAAGTAATCATCCTATTTTAGTGTGTGAATATCTTATAAGTAATAAATCTAAATTTAGTTTAAATGATGAAGAACTTTTATTTATTACATCTTTAATTGAAACTCATATGGGAGAATGGAATAAAGATTTAAATGGAAATGAAATACTTAAAAAACCTAGTAATAAATATCAAGAGTTTGTTCATTTATGTGATTATTTATCTAGTAGGAGATATTTAGATATAAAGTTTATAGATAATAATATTATTAATTAATTTTTTGTTAATAAATAGATGAAAATAATTGATAATATTTTTTTTCTGTGTTAGAATTAATAAAGAGTAAAGAAGAGTACTAGGAGGATATTATATGAAGAAGATTAAAATTCAAAATATGGATGGAACTATGGAAGAGATGGATTTGATAAAGTCTTTTGGAGTTAAAGAGCTTGATAAAGATTTTATGATATTTACTAAGGGTGAAAAGATTAAAGATGGAGTTAGTAAAGTCTATGTATCTGAAGTAGTTGAAGAAAGTGCTGAAGTTTATAAATTAATTGGTATAGCAGATGAAGATACTTGGGAGAAAGTAAAAATTGCTATGAAACAAATAGTTCAAGGAGGAAAGTAAGATGACAGATAATTTAACTATAATACCATCTAAGTCTGCTTCTAATGAAGCATCAGTTGTGTATTATGTAAAAAATATGAAAGTAGTAGGACTTAAAGATGAAGATATTCCTGCTATGTTTAATTCTAAAGTTCCAGAAGTTCCTGAATATGTGGTACCACCTTTAGAAGAGAGTAAAGAAGCAGTAGAAGAGTTTAATCCTATTAAACCAGCTAATAACTCAGAAGTACCAACTGTTGAAGAAAATCATGATAAAGTAGAACAGTTTTCTCGTGAGTTTACAGCTGAAAATGAGCCTTTACCTGGAATGGAAGGATTTCCTACTCCTTTAATAAGCCCAGAACATCCTAATAATGTATTTACTAGAGTTTCTTCTCATATTTTAGGACAAGATGCTACTAAACCAATAGTTAATGATCCTGTTGAAACAGAAGTTATATTACCTCAAAGTGAAGCAAATACAGTTCCTGTAGAAGAGACAAAAGAAGAAGCGTTAGAAAGTACAGATTTATCTCTTTTATTTGGACAATTTAGAGAAGAATTATTTGCTAAATTAGATGCAATAAGTGTAGAAGTTAAAAAGTCTAGTCAATTATTTAATCAAAAAGTTGAAGAGATTATGGCACAACAAAAATTAGATGATGAAGCTTATGAAGCTACTATTAATGAACTTAATAATGCTACTGAATTAAAAGCAGTAGTAGGAGAAAATGCTCCAGTATATAAAGAAAATGAACCTGTTATACAATTTCCAACTGAAGGTGGAATGAGGTTATAATTAATATGGGACAAAATGAACCAAGTGTTAAGGTTAAAAATAATATTTCTCGTATTAAAGAATTATTTGATTTACTTACACTTGAAAATAGTAACTTAAAAGAGATGTTAGATACAGCTAATGCTAGAAGAGAAGCTGCAGAACAGACTTTAAAGTCTGCAAGAGAAATGGCTGCAACTATGTCTAATACAATTCCTAAAAGTGGTGATACATCAACTTCTAGTGAAGATGATTTCGCTCATGTATATAAAAATGATGCTGCTTAAAAAAATTAAGCAGTTTTTTTATAATATAATATTATATTTTACATATAATTTAGAGATGAAATATGAAAAATGCGATATTCTATTATTACAATTTAAGTCCTCTTAAAGTTTATCAAAAACTTAATAGTGTTTATTTTTATATTGATGATATAAAATATATTTTTATGCCTTTTAATAGAGATGTTAGTGAAGTAGAAACACTTATAAATATTAGTAATACATTATTTAAAAAAGGTGTTTTAGTTCATACTTTTATTATTAATAAATATAATAGTTTTATTTGTAATTATAATGATACCGCTTATGTTTTGCTTAGAGTTAATGATATAACTGATGATGAGGTTACTCTTCAAGATATTATTAAGTTTGATAATTCTCTTGTACTTAAAAATAATATTACTCTTTTAGGTAATTCTTGGGGAGAATTATGGGAGATAAAAATAGATAATATAGAGAAGTCTATTAGTGATTTAAATCAAGAATATCCGCTTATTAGATCTTCTGTATCTTATTTTATTGGTATAGGGGAAAACGCTTTAGAATATGCTAATAATGCGTTAATAGAAGCTAAAGGGAGTGATGAGCTTAGATATGTTGTAAGTCATAGAAGAATAATAGATAATATTAATTATGATTATTTATATAATCCTTTAACTTTTACAATAGATTATGATGTTAGGGATATAGCTGAATATATTAAAATGATGTTTTTCTCTAAAAAGTTTGATTTTATGGAATTAGAAGATATGATGAATAAATATAAATTAAGTGATTTACAAGCTAAGTTATTATATTCAAGACTTTTATATCCAACTTATTACTTTGATTTAATTGAAGAGATAATTCTAGGTAATAGAGATGAAAAAGATATTATAATTATCACAGATCTTGTAAGTAATTATGAGGATTTATTATTTGATATTTACAATTTAATTAAAAAATATAATAATATTCCACCTATTGAATGGATATTAAGACAAAAAGAATAGAATATGTTATAATATTTTTTAGTGATGTTTATGAGTAATTTTAAAATAGGAGATATTGTTAAAGGTCAAGTTACAGGTATAACTTCTTATGGTGTTTTTGTTAGTTTAGAAGATGATTATACAGGGTTAGTACATATTAGTGAAGTTAGTGATGGTTTTGTTAAAGATTTGAATGATAACTTTAAAATAGGAGATATAATTAATGTAAAAGTTTTAGATATTGATGAAGATAAAAGTCATGTTAAGTTATCTATTAAAAAAGTTATATTTAAAGTTAAGAATTTTTATACTAAACTAGTAGAAGAAGGAGAAGGATTTAAACCTTTAGAAGAAAAGCTAAAAGGTTGGACTAAAGAGATACTTATAGAGAAAAAGAAACGATAAAAGTGTAGGTAAAGTAGGACAAAAACTATTGACACAGTGTATCTTAGATGATATAGTTATTTACGTCATTAGTGTTATTTTGGGCGATTAGCTCAGTTGGTTAGAGCATCTGCCTTACAAGCAGAGGGTCGGGAGTCCGAGTCTCTCATCGCCCACCAGATATGCCGAAATAGCTCAATTGGTAGAGCAACTGACTTGTAATCAGTAGGTTACGGGTTCAATTCCTGTTTTCGGCACCAGGCGGGGAGATAGCGAAGTGGTCAAACGCGGCAGACTGTAAATCTGTTCCTTCGGGTTCCATGGTCCAAATCCATGTCTCCCCACCACTTGTATTTTAACGATACTGCCTCGTAGCCAAGCGGTAAGGCACGCGACTTTGACTCGCGCATTCGCTAGTCCGAATCTAGCCGAGGCAACCAATTTTATTTGACCCGCTAGCTCAGCCGGTAGAGCATTTGACTTTTAATCAAAGGGTCTGGGGTTCGAATCCCCAGCGGGTCACCAATTTTTTTTAATAATTTGCCTTAGTGGTGGAATAGGTAGACACGCAGGACTTAAAATCCTGTGGGCATTAAAACCCGTGTCGGTTCAAGTCCGACCTGAGGCACCAATTATTTTGGAGGAATACCCAAGTCTGGTTGAAGGGAACGGTCCTGAAAACCGTCAGATCGGGAAACCGGTGCAGGGGTTCGAATCCCTTTTCCTCCGCCAATAATTTTTTTATTAATATCGCGGGATAGAGCAGTCCGGTAGCTCGTTGGGCTCATAACCCAAAGGTCGAAGGTTCAAATCCTTCTCCCGCAACCAATGGTTCCGTGGTGTAGTGGTTATCACGCTCGCCTGTCACGCGAGAGATCACGGGTTCAAGTCCCGTCGGAACCGCCATTTGGCTTCATAGCTCAGTCGGTAGAGCACAAGACTGAAAATCTTGGTGTCACTGGTTCAATTCCAGTTGAAGCCACCAGAATAAAAAAATAGCCCAGTTTAGCTGGGTTTTATTATGATTAAAATTATATTAGGTCTTAATTTAATTATTATAATTTGTGTTTTATCTTAAAATATGCTATAATATGCGGTAATTAGAGATAAGTATAGTGTTATCTATATAATAAATTATATTAGGGGGATTTATGGAAAGAGTATATGGATTTGATTTAGGTAATATAGGTGCTAAAAAAGAATATTATGATTCACTTGATGAAGTGTCTTTATTTTTATCTATTAATGATTTATCTATAATGTCATTTCTTTTTAACAATGAAGTGGACAAACGAGAACTTGCTTTGACAATTGATTATTGTAAAGTGTTAAGTAATAAATTCGGAACTTATGTAAATGTTGGTAGTGATATAAAAAGGGTAGAAGAAACTCAAGAATATAAAGATTGGTATTCTAAATTTGAAACATTGTTTTTTGATAGAGAAAATGGAATGAGTGAAGAACAATGGGAAGCTTTTCATAAAGCTTTTATGTCTGGAAAAGATACTTCTAGATATATTACTTCTTTTAGGAACAAGAGTTTATAAGGTAGATTTATATGAAACCAAAATTAATACAATTTACAGATAGGTCTCAGATTATTGAGTTTAAAAAGCAAAAATTTTCTCTTACTCCAGAAGAAATAGCTAACAAAATTAATATTGATATAGAAACTTATAAGAGCTATGACAACTGGGTAATTATTAATGGAGAATGGTATTATTATAAAGAAATTTATGATGAAAGAAAGTTTGTTAATGAAATGTTAGGTGTAAAAGTATGTGAATATTTTGATATTCCATCAGTAAAATATGACATTGGGTATGCACTTAATTTACAACATTTAGGGATTACTTTAATATCTAAAAATTTTAGAAAAAATGATGTTAAATATTTAAATCAAGATGATGTAACTACAAGTAGAGAATTAATAACTGATATTAATGATTATGTTGAAAAGGATAGAGTTAAAGAGGTAAAGCTTAAACTTTTAAAAGCTTTAATAGTAAATTTTGCTATTTCTAACATAGATTATAATAGATATAATATTTTATTTGAAGTAAAAACAAGTAAAATATTTGATATCGCTCCATTATTTGATTTTGAAAATTCTTTTAAGAGAGTAATAGATCTTTATCAAAACGATTTACAAACTTTTAGACTTGAAGATTTAAAAGAAATGATGGATACTTATCCACAAATAAAGCCATATATACAAAAGATATTTGATATGAATCTTTTATCTTTACTTGATGATATTCAAGAGCAGTATCATCTTATAATAGATAAGGAACAATTAAAGAATAGTTATATTGATTATGAAAATAAATTAAAATCTAGATTATCTTTATATTTAAAATAAATAATAAATATTATTTATTTTTTTATAAGTAAACAGTGGAAAAGTAAAAAAAATGTTCTCATATGTTATAGTAGGAGGGCATATATGAAAGAATTTTTTATTAATATAGTTTTACCTTGTATATCGTTAGCTTTATTAATGATGGCAAATATATTAGCTGGTAAGTCAATTGCAGATATAAAAAAAGAGTTTAATAGAAGTAAATTAATCGCTGGTATTACTAAAGCTGTTTTTACTTTAGTGTCTATTTTTTTAATTTCTCTTTCTTCTTTAGTTTATAATTTGGATATAGCTTCTATTAATGGAGTGAATGTTAATGCACTAAAACTTATGAATATTATTTTAATTGCAGTTATAATAATGCATGGAGTTAAAGCTACTCGTAAAATCATTGAATTATTTCAAGTTAAGGTAATTATTGATGAGTTAAGAGAAGAGAAAATAATTAATATTGAAAGAAAAGATTTAAATGAATAATGATAAGCCTATTTTCCCAGTAAAAAATTTTATTGATGTAACTCAAGGATTTAGTAATAATCATTTAGCGATAGATTTAGGTAGTGGTGGAAGAACACAAGAGATTATAGCGAGTATTAGTGGTAGGGTAGTTAGTGTTGTAAAAAATTATCAAACTCAAGATTCTACTGGTTCTTCTTATGGAAATAATATTGTTATAGAAGATGGGTATGGTAGAAGCTTTAGATGTGCTCATTTAATGCAAAATAGTATAAATCTTAGTGTGGGAGATTATGTTGAACAAGGTCAAACATTAGGCATTATGGGGACTACTGGGCATTCTACTGGAGTTCATTGTCATTTTGAGTTTATGATAAATAAGAAAAAAGTTAATCCTTTTTTATATGTTTATATTTACTCTTTTCAAGAGATGGGAGATAGAACTAAAAACTATAATATTCTAAGTTATAATCAAGTAAAAATAGTGTCTCCTACAATAATAAATCCTTTAGTAAATCAAATAATATTGAAAGTTAAATTAAATGTTAGAACTAGTCCTGGATTAAATTCAGAAATTATTGGAAAAGTAAATGAAGGAGAAGTATATAATTATTTTGATGTATTTAATAAAGATAATTATGACTGGTATAGAATAGAAGAAAATATGTGGGTAGCGGGAAAGAATGAATATTTAGAAGTTAAAAATTCAATTAAGGAGGATACTGAAATGATAGATAAATTAACAAGAGAAAATGAAGAATTGGTAAAATTATTAAAGGAAAAAGAAGATGCTATTATTTTTAAGTTTAATGTACAAAGTACTTCAGTATATAAAATAATACTTAATAAGGGTGAAGTTCTTAATATTGTTAAGTAATATAAAAAAATCCAATAATTTGGATTTTATTTTTTTTATGGTCGGAGTGACAGGATTTGAACCTGCAACCACTTGGTCCCAAACCAAGTGCTCTACCAAATTGAGCCACACTCCGAAATTTTATTGGTGTACCCAGGAGGAGTCGAACCCCTAACCTTTTGATCCGTAGTCAAATGCTCTATCCAGTTGAGCTATGGGTACGCTTCATTTAATAACCATTAATATTATATACATAAAGTTATTAAAACGCAAGCACTACTTGTAGAAGTCAAGAAATTTAGATATAATAACTATAGGAGAATATGATATGAAAAGAAAACTTAATTATAAAAAAATAGCTTTAGCATTTATAGTAGTGGTAGTGGTTATACTTTTAATAATATTTGGAATAAAGGGAATATCAAGTTTTATTAAGAATAAAAATAGTTATGAACATAAATTATCACTAGTTGGATATAAGAAAGATGAAATAAAGATTTTACTTAAAAATTTTGAAAAGAATGATTTAGAAAATATATTAAAAATTGATTATAATGAGAATTTAGCTAATTATAGTGAACAGAAATATTTTAATATTAATAAGTTAAATGAATATACAGCTTATTTAAATAAAAATAAAAAGAGTAATATAAAGGAAACTATCGCTGTTATTAATACAGGTGCTGATAAAGAAGAATATGATGATATAAGGAAAACTGATTTATCTAAAGGTATATTAATGTTAGTTAATAAATATAATTATTTAGAAAGTAGTTATGTTCCTAAAGATATTGTATCTATTCCTACAACTTATGCATATGAAGGTAAATCTATGAGTAAGGAAGCTATGGAAAATTTAATTTATATGTTAGATGCAGCTCGTGAAAGTAAGTTTACTATTGTAGTGTCATCTGGTTATAGAAGTTATAGTGATCAGGAGAAAGTTTATAATAATTATAAGAGTATATATAGTACTAGACAAGCGGATGATATGATTTTTAGACCCGGATTTAGTGAAAGTCAAACAGGGCTTAGTATTGCTCTTGAACCTTATTCAAAAGAAGTAAGTGATGTTAAAACAAGTGAAGAACATAAGTGGTTAGAACAAAATGCTTATAAATATGGATTTATATTTAGATATCCTGCTAATTCTAAGGCTTTAACTAAGGCAGATCCATCTGATTGGAGAATGCGTTATGTAGGGGAAGTAGCATCTACTAAGATACATAATGAAAAAATTACTTTTGAAGAATATTATAAATATTATGTAGAGAAGAAATAAGAGGAATGGTTTTATGAAAAAACAAGTAGTTGTCATAGGTGGAGGGACTGGACTTAGTACTTTACTTAAAGGATTAAAGCAGTTTCCTATTGATATTACCGCTATAGTTAGTGTAAGTGATGATGGAAGTAGTACAGGAAGACTTAGAAGTGAGTTTAATACTCCAGCTGTAGGGGACATTAGAAAAGTTTTAGTTAGTTTAGCTGAAACTGAACCTTTAGTTGAAAAATTGTTTAATTATAGATTTAGTACTACTAGTGATTTGAATGGTCATGCTGTAGGTAATTTACTTTTAACTGCAGCTGCTGAACTTACAGGAAATATGTCTGAGGGAGTGGAGGCTTTAGCTAAAGTTCTTAATCTTAAAGGTAAGGTTGTACCTCTTAGTGAAGATAATGTGGTTTTAGTCGCTAGGATGAAGGATGGAAGTGTTATTAGTGGAGAACATAATATAACTGAAGCTCATAAGCAAATTGAAAGTATAAGTTATCAAAATAATCCAAGAGTAAGTACTAAGGCTCTTTGTGCAATTAAAAAAGCAGATTTAATAATATTAAGTATGGGAAGTTTATTTACAAGTATTATTCCTAATTTACTTCCAAATGAAGTTAAGAATGCAATAGATACCTCAGGTGCAAGAATAATGTATGTTTGTAATATGATGACTCAACCAGGAGAGACTGATGGAATGTCTGCAAGTCAGCATGTTGGATTACTTAATGATTATTTAGGTAATAAAAAAATAGATACAATTATTGTTAATAATAAAAAAATTAATCAAATGTTACTTGATAGATATGCTTCTTTAGAACAAAAGGATCAGGTAGTAGTAGATTATGATTTATTAAAAGGTATAAAAGTTATTTCATCTAATTTCTTTTGTATAGATAATGATACTATTAGACATGATTATTTAAAACTAGCTTTAAGTATATTTTCTGATATGTTAGTGGAGTAATTTTAAATTAATACATAATAAAA
>JAVXDN010000004.1:0-32340 GCA_036658935.1 Bacilli bacterium
TACTACTACATCTTTTGCCTCTCCTGTTACAACTGTTGTGTACCATGCATATGTTCCTCCTACTAATCCTAGTACTAAGAGTATACTTGCAATACTTACTATTACTATCGTTCTTGTTTTTTTCATAATTTTTACTACCTTTCTTATATTATTAATTATACGAAAATTATTTTATATAATCAATAGAAAAGACAAGATTTTTAATATCTTGTCTTTTATTAATTAATTCCATTGTTGTATTTGACAATGCATTTTAACATTTCTTTCATATGATACTCTATTTCCTGGCATTTGAGCATATCCTTCATGAGTACCTTCTATCTTTTCTTCTCTACCATCATAGTTATAATAATTAAAATTAAATTTTAATGGTACAAAGTATACATAAGAATTAATATTACTAGCCCAATAAGGAGAAATATTATTTAAGTTCCTTACATTTACTGTAATATCTTCTTTCCATGTATTATTAGAATAATAAGGTTCACTAACACTGAAACTAAAATTATTTGATGTTAATGATGAGTTCTTAAACTCTTGAATAGAACTTGGATAAACATTATAAGTTGTATTTCCACCTATCATACTTATATCTTTATCTCTATCATTTAAGTATTCTCTATAATCTCCACTATCAAAGTATGATCTTCCTCTTAAACTTAATGTTGGATTCATATTAACTCCACCATAGTTATCAAATTGTCCACCTACTCCAGGATTATAAGCTCTTCTTGGCATATCTTTTAGATTTAATGTATAAGAATAAGTTCCTGCTTTAGTTACATAACTTGTAGTTTGATATTCTTTAAGTACATGAGGTAAGTAATAGAAATAACTTACATCTCTTGTTACATTAGTATATCCGTATTCATTTGTATAACCCCATTCACAGTTTTTATATTCATAAGTTGGTGTTGAAGGATTATTATAACTCCATCCAGCGACTAAACCAAAGTTACTTCTAACTGCTGTATCAAAGTTATATATTGTACTTTCTTTATACCATCCAGTAAAAGTATATCCACTTCTTGTAGGATTAGATGGTTTACTTATCTTAGATCCATCATTAACTACTTGACTAGAAGCAGAACTTAACACTCCTCCATTTGGATTAAATGTTACTGTATATTTTGTAATAACTGGATTAACTGGATCTGGTTTTGGTACAGGTTTAACATTATTATTGTTATTATTATTGTTATTATTACCTGGATTATAAGATACAGGTTTTTCTACTGCAGGTTCTACTACAGGTTTAACTCCACAATTTTCACAAACTGTAGTACATCCAATAGGTTCTATAATATAGTTTCTTTCACTCTTACAAACTAAATTAACTTTTAAACTATATTCACTTTGTTGTTTTGTAACTTGAACATAAGATGCTCTTGTATCACAAGGTACTCCATCTTTATCTACAAAAGGTAATATAAGACTCTTATTAATCATCTCTTGTAAAGTAATCTCTTGAGAATCTCCTATATTCTTAGGTAATCTTTCATTAGTATAATAGCTCTTAGCGGCATCTTTCATATAACTCATATTTTCTCTAAATACTCCACTATAAAACGCAGTCATATTAGGTACTTTAGGAAATAACCATAACATTAATAGTACAAAAATAATTAAAAATATTACTTTTGATACTACATCTTTCCAATCAAATCTACTATTAGATTCTTTACTATACATATAAAACTCCCCCTGTCATTTAATGATTAGATTATAGCATATTTCTTTATTTTATGCAAGTTTCCATATATTTATTAAAAAAAATATAATTATTTAAAATTATATTCCTTTCTTTATAAGCATTTCTGCTCCTGTTCTATATATTTTCTCTAAATCTTTTTCTGTATAAGAAGAGAAAAATTCTTCACTAACAAAATGAGTATAGATAATCTTACCTTTATTAATAAATACAGTAAAAGGAAGAACTATCTTCTTATATCCTGTATTAATTAATTCTCCATTATCTAATTCTATAGCATATACTTCACTAAATTCTCCAAATTTCTTAAGTAAACTTTTATAAAGTACAGTAGAATCTTTCTTTACTATTATTTTATTATTTTCAAGTACTATATCTGCTTCTTCAGTAGATAAATCATATGAATAAACTTGAATATTTTCATATTCTTTATTTAGTTTTTCTAATAATTGTATAGATGTTTTACTATATAGACTATCATCATTAAATATAATTATAGATGTTTTATCCATAGTACTTAAAACTTCACTTGATTTTAATTCACTTACTTTATTATTAGCATAAGCGATTATTTCTTTAGTATCTAAAGCACTTTCTCTTCTTTTTTCTAAAAATATAACTAATATTAAAAGGACTATGCCAACAGTTATGAAGGCTAGTCCTTTTATTAGTTGTTTCTTATTTTTCATAAGTTTCACTAATTACTGTTCTAGTTGTCTCCTTACTTCATCTGCAAAGTCATCACTACGTTTTTCCATACCTTCTCCAACTTCAAAACGTATCATATTAATAACTTCTGCATTGTTGTTTTTTAAATAATCTTTCACACTAAGAGAAGAATCTTTTACAAAAGTTTGATCAATCAAACAAATCTCTTCATAAAACTTCTCTAGTCTTCCAATTATTATTTTATCTGCAAATTCTGGTTTTTTACCTTCTTCTATTACTTGAACTTTAATAACTTCACTTTCATGTTCTACTTCTTCTTTTGGAACATCTTCTCTACATACATAACTAGGTTTCATAGCGGCAGCTTGCATTGCAGTATCTTTCGCTACTTCTTCATTCCCACCATTTAATAGTATTAAAGAAGCTATTTGTCCTCCCATATGTAAGTAACTACCAAATACTTGAGTATCTTCTCTCTTAAGATGTTTAAATCTTCTTAAAGATAATTTTTCTCCAATAGTTAATGTTGCATTAACTATTAAATCATTAATAGTTCCGTTCTCAGTCTTAAGCTCTAAAGCTTCTTCTACTGAACTTACATCACTACTAACTAAAGATCCTGCTATTGTTTCTAATAATGCTTTAAAATCAACATTTTTAGACACAAAATCAGTTTCACAATTAAGTTCTAAAATAACTGCATCTTTTTCTTTAATTAAAATAGCACATAGACCTTCAGCTGCTATTCTTCCTGCTTTTTTAGCTACTTTTGACAATCCTTTTTCTCTCAAATAATCAATTGCCCCATCCATATCTCCACTTGCTTCTACTAATGCCTTTTTACAGTCCATCATTCCAGCTCCAGTAGTATCACGTAATTTTTTTACATCCATTGCGTTAATATTCATGTTTTTTCTCTCTTTCTTATTTAAGATTTAATAGTAATTCTTCTTTTTTCATAGTTGAATATCCCTTGATACCTCTATCTTTAGCTAAAGCTTTAAGATCTGCTAATTTCATTTTATCAAGTTTATTATCTACTATATCTTCTTCTTTCATAGTAGCTCTTGCACGTCTAACTTCAGGTTTTTGTGTATTAGTAAAAGTTACTTCTTTTTCTATTACATTTACCTCATCACTAACTCTTTCTTTTCTAGGTCTAGCGAATTCTTCTTCAGTTACATAATCTACTAATTCTTTATTATTTGTTTCACATACAGCATTATTTAAAACACCTAATATAACTTTAACACTTCTAACAGCATCATCATTTCCTGGAATAACAAAATCAACTTCATCAGGATCTGAGTTAGTATCAACTATTCCAAATACTGGAATACCTAACTTCTTAGCTTCATGAATTGCATTAATTTCTATTCTAGGATCAACTATAACTACAGCTTTAGGAAGTGTAGTCATTGCTCTTATCCCTGCTAATATTTTATTTAATTTATCATATTCTTTATTAATTTTAGCTACTTCTTTTTTAGGTAAAAGTTCTAACTTACCTGATGCCTTTAAAGCTTCTATTTCATCAAGTCTTCTAACTCTATCTCTAATAGTCTTAAAGTTAGTTAAAGTTCCACCTAACCATCTTTCTGTTACATAGTATGAATCACTTCTAAGAGCTTCTTCCATACATGCCTCTTGAGCTTGTTTCTTAGTTCCAACATATAAAGCTTTCCCTCCGTTTTCACAAACATGAGCTAATTCCTTATAAGCCTCTTCTAACTTAGCCATTGTCTTATCAAGATCTATGATATGAACATCATCTCTTGAAGTAAAGATATACTCCTTCATTTTAGGATTCCATCTCTTTGTTTGATGTCCAAAATGACACCCTGCTTCTAATAAATAACTTTTTGACACTACTGCCATAACTTTCTCTCCCTTCGTTATTTCACCAAATATTGATCTTTTCTATATCTTCACCTAAGCCTAGGCACTTGAAAATATAAATCCAATATTTTGAATATTTAAAGCTAGGTATAATATTAACATAAAAAAACATAAAAAACAATTTTTTTTATGTATATTACTAATATATTATATATTATAAAACTAACTTAAGACCTTTTTTATTTGAAAACTCATTTTCTAAAGACTCTTTATATATTTGATAATCTTTACTATTTAATATTGAATAATTAGATTTATTTCCGTTTTTAGAATATATAGGAGTTATTATATCTCCTACAGAATTTACTAAAAAAAGAAAAGTATCATATATTGTAGCTTTATCACTATATAATATATTATCTGTCACTAAATAAGTAACATCATCTTCACTACATTCATCAAATATTTTTATATTAGAAACATCTTTCAATATAAATTTAGAAGTATTTACATTATATAAGAAAGTATCTCCTGAAATAATAAAATTACTTATATTATATTCCTTATCTCCTAAATAAGTACTACTTACACTATTATTTAATTTATCTAGTTTAAGATGATAAGACTTATTATCTATTATTACAATAAAATCAAAAGTCGCAATTCTTTTAATTTTATTATACATAATAAAAGATAAATATCTATTAAATACTCGATTATTAGGTAATAATTCATTATAATCACTATCTATTAAACCCCATGTCCTATATTTTACTTCTCTACTATAATCTGTTGCTCTAATAACCATATAAGCATTAACTAAAGCGATGCCCTCTATAAACTCAACTTCATTTACATTTACATAACCTTCTACGCTAGGAGCTCTATAACATTTATTAAAACTATCCTGTAATTTAATATCTTTCATCATTTATTTTTCCACCTCTAAAAAGTATAACCGAGTTTTAAACTATTTTCTATTTTTTCAGATCTAGCGATACTTAAGTTTAACTCCTCTTGTCTAACATGTTTAATATTATTATAATCCTCTTTTTTAATTATTCCTGAAGTATACCAAGAATGATTACGTGAAGAATAAATTGGAGATACAATATTTCCTTTTTCATCAATTACAAATCTAAAGAAATCAACTGCTTTTCCATGTTCTTCATCATTTGATATAATTTTATCAGTAACTAAATATCTTTTAACTTCATCATTATTAATTTTATAAACACAAGAATAATTAGGTGTTATAAATTCATTTGATTCTATATCATATAAAGAAACTCCTGTATTAAATATATTTTCACTAAAACTTTCTTCTTTACTAGTAAAAGTATTTAAAAGAGTAACTTTCTTCTCTTTAGACATTCTAATATGAGAATAAGTATCTACTCCTTCTTCTATAGTTTTAACTATAAAATCAAATTCATTAATTCTAGTTACTTCTTTTTCTTGAGATAAAAACATAAGATATTTTTCAAAAGAATAAGAATTAAATAATACTTCATTAAAATCCTTATCAATTAATCCATAAGAAGAATATGCCTTTAGTGTTATATCATCTTGTATATATTCTTGAATAAATGCTTTAACTAATGCATAATCTCCTACAAACTTAACATCATCCTTATTAACATATGCTTTAACTTCAACTGGTCTTTCAAATATTACATTTAATTTAATTTCTTCCATTTCATCTTCACTCACTTTCATATTCTTTTTACATTATACTCTAAATATAATAATTTATTAATTTAAAAATAATGTACTTTTATAAGAAGTTAAAATAATATTTAATTTGTTCTTCTTACTTGAAGCTGTATTATACTACAGATACATGTTTAAGTAAAGAGCAACAAAAAGACAAGAAAATCTTTTTTTCTTGTCTTTTAAATATTAATTTCCACAAACTAAAGTATTTTTAATTTCATAATTAGTTAAATTAGGAGCTGTTTGAGTTTTAACTGTAAATACAACTTTAGTTAATTCCTCATCACAAGACTTATTAGTCTTAGGATTAACAAACATTTTAGTATCATACATAAGTTTCTCTTTCATATCCTTTAAACTAACAGTGTATTCTCCTTCTTTAATTCCACCCTTTAACCAGTTATCATTAAAGAAAACTTTTTCACTATAAGCTTTTAATGTATCATTCATAAGCTTATATTCTTTTTCAAATTCATTTTTCTTAGTACATCCTGTACTTAGTACTAATAAAACATTAAATAACACAACCAAACATATTTTTTTCATATCATTCTCTCCTTACATTAAGTAAGTTAATTATATAAAATAATAATAAGATATACAATCATAATTCACATATTTTATTCTTTAATACAAAACACTGCATAAAGTGGTACTGATTTAATATTATTTTCCAATCCGAAGTTTTTAGAAGATATTCTAATAGAATATTTCGGATTGTTTTTTTCTATATAATAATTCAAACTCTTAGAAGTAATATTATCATTACTCTTAACTTCTATAGGAATAACTCCTTCTTTTGTATCAAGTAAAAAGTCAATTTCAGCGACTTGATTCTTTGACCAATAATACAAACTATATCCATTAGATATTAATTGATTAGCAACATAATTTTCTGTAATAGCGCCCTTATACATAAAATCTTCATTAAGGAGTAGTTTATTTCTCTGTATTTCAACTAATATAGATAAAATTCCAACATCACTTAAATATAATTTAAAATTATCTTCTACGCAAAATCCTTTTAAAGGAGTTTCAAACCTATTAACTTGATAACATTGAAATATTAAATTACTTGAGATTAACCAATCTATAGGAGATTCAAAATCTCTTTTTCTAGCATTTTTTTCTATTTTAGAATACATAAATTTTTTATTTTCACGAGCTAATTGACTAGGAATATTTTTATATACTTTTTCTATTTTCAAACTTTCAAAATAATTTAATGTATATTTTTTCATATCAGCGATATAAGCATCTATAATTGATGACACTATATTGTTATTATATAATAACCCATCTAGATTATTTAATATTAAATTATTTATGGCCCCTGGCATTCCACCTACATAAAGATACAATCTATATAATTTTAATAATTTTTCATGTAAAACATTATCCATTTTTTTATTATTATCAAAACATTCTTTAATTAAAGGTATAAGTTTATCTGATTCTACAGCGACTAAAAATTCTTCAAAATCCATTGGATACATATATTTAATATTTACTTTTCCTACAGGGAAAGAACTATTAAATCTTTTTAACTTAACTCCAAGTAAAGATCCTGCACAAATTATTTTATATGGAAAAGAACTCTCACAAAAATATTTTAATGAAGTTATAAGTTCTTCAGACTCTTGTATTTCATCAAAAAATATAATAGTATTTTCAGTTATTTTTTTATTTAAATAAAGTTCTAAGTTAATAATCTTTTCTTCTGTATTAATATCTTTACTGAAAATATTACAAACATCTTTATTATCTACTAAATTCAAATATATGTAATCATCAAAATTATCACGACAAAACTTATCAATTATATATGTTTTTCCTATTTGTCTAGCGCCCACTACCATAAGAGGAGTAAGTATATTACTGCTTTTCCAGTTCAATAGCTCATCCAAAAATTTTCTTTTCATTTGTTTCACCATACATATTATATAAAAAAATAATAAGATATACAATCATAATTCACATATTTATGAGATATTTTATCTCTACTTTCACGTTTTTATGTGTTTTTTTGCTTCTACTTTCACATATTTATGTAAAAAAAGACATGAAATCATGTCTTTTTAATATTATTTTTTAGGTTTTCTATCTTTTTCATCTAAAGCTTTTTTTCTAATTCTAATAGATATTGGAGTTAATTCTACTAATTCATCATCTTCTATAAACTCTAAAGCTTCCTCTAAAGTAAATATCTTAGGTGTTGGTATAGTTAAAGCTTCATCTGCTCCAGAAGAACGAGTATTAGACATAGCTTTATTCTTACATGGGTTAACATTTAAATCATCTTCTCTATTGTTAATTCCCATAATCATACCTTTATAAACTTCATCTCCAGGGTTAATAATCATAGTACCTCTATCAGATAAATTCCATAATGAATACGCCATAGCTTTTCCGTTTTCCATAGAAATTAGTACTCCATTTTTACGTCCTTTTATAAGACCAACATAAGGCATATAAGAATCAAATGAACGAACCATTATTCCTTCTCCTCTAGTATTAGTTATAAAAGTAGAACGATAACCTATAAGTCCTCTAGTTGGAACTAAGAATTCTAATTTAGTATGAGTTAAATTATTACTTAAAGTTTGCATTAAACCTTTTCTTTCATTTATATCATTAATTACTGTACCACTCATTTCATTAGGTACTGTAATTAATACTCTTTCAAAAGGCTCTAATTTTCTTCCGTTTTCTTCTTGCATTAATACTTGAGGTTTAGATACAGATAATTCATATCCTTCTCTTCTCATATTTTCAAGTAATATAGATAAATGAAGTTCTCCTCTACCAGATACTTTAAATCCATCAGCACCATTTAAACTTTCTACTTGAAGTCCTACATTAGTTTGAAGTTCTTTATCAAGTCTTTCTTTAATATGTCTATTAGTTAAATACTTTCCTTCATTTCCTGCAAAAGGAGAAGAGTTAACTAAGAAATTCATTGACATCTTAGGTTTTTCTATCTCTACTCTAGGTAAAGCATCAACATGATCTTTATCACAAATAGTATCACCTATAGAAATATTTGGATCAACACTTACTATAACCATCTCTCCAGCATGAGCTTCATTTACTTCAACTTTTCTAAGTCCTGCATAAGTATATATTCTAGCGATTTTATCATTAGATGTACTTCCATCACTATTTCTAGATAAAACAACATTTTGTCCAAGTTTTATCATACCTTTATTTATTCTTCCAACTGCAAGTCTTCCAATATAATCATCATAATCTAAAGATGAAACTTGTAATTGTAAAGGATCACTATCTTTTCCTTCAAATGGTTTTACTTTTTCTAATATAACATCTAATAAAGGATTAATACTATCTGATTCTTGATCTAATTCAAGTTTAGCAACTCCGTCTCTAGCTGAACCATAAACTATTGGAAAATCCAATTGTTCATCAGTAGCGCCTAAATCACAAAATAAATCAAAAGTCATATTAACTACTTCATCAACTCTAGCATCTTTTTTATCAATTTTATTAATGAAAAGAATAGGATTTAATCCATAGTGAAGAGCTTTTTCTAACACAAATCTAGTTTGTGGCATAGGTCCTTCAGCTGAATCAACTAAAAGTATAACTGTATCAACTGTTTTCATAACTCTTTCTACTTCACTAGAAAAATCAGCATGTCCTGGAGTATCTACAATATTAATCTTATAATCCTTATACTTTATTGAACAATTCTTAGAGTATATAGTAATACCACGTTCTTTTTCAATCGCATCACTATCCATTACTAGTTCTCCAACGAATTCATTTTCTCTAAAAGTTCCACATTGTTTAAGAAGTGCATCTACTAATGTTGATTTACCAACATCAACATGCGCTACAACACCAATATTAATTATTTTATCCATTTCATTTACCTCTTTTCGCACTTGTAAATAATAACATATAACACTATAAAACACAAGAAAAAGTTAAATAAATTAGTAAAAAAAATTATAACCTATATATTTTACAGTTAAATACAAAAAGAAATTGGAAATTATTATATATTATTGTATAATGTTTATTAGGTGGTAAGTGTGAATATAAAAACTAATTGCTTTAAAAACAGAGGAATGTTTTTAGAAAATATAATTAATGAAACAAATTTATATTATAGACAAAAAGATACTGCTATTATATATAAGAAACCTACACCTATTAAAGTTATTGATGTAAAGTTTAATGAATTTAAACAACCTACTATTGAAAAAGCTGTGTTTGATAGTATTTCACAACTAGATTATTGTGGAATATATAAATCTAAATATATTGAATTTGATGCTAAAGAATGTAAAAATACCACTTCTTTTCCTCTTAATAATATAAAAACACATCAGTTAGAACATATGAAAGATATAATAAGACATGGTGGGATTACATTCCTTATAATTTTTATGAATAATAATTTCTTCTTACTTAAAGGAGAAGATATAATTGACTTTATAAATGAAAATAGTAGGAAAAGTATAGATTATAACTATTTAAAAGATAAAGGATATAAAATAGAAGAAAAATTTACACCAAGGCTAGATTATATAAAACAAATAAATGAAGCTTATTTTAAGGAGAAAAGAAATGAAGAAATTTAATTTAAAGAAAAGAAAAAGTACAAAAGAAAAAAGTAATAAAAAAGGAAATAAAACTAGAAATGAAAAATTATGGTATTATTTTTGGGTTACTATAATTAGTTTAGCGATTGCTTTTGTAGTTATAGTCGCTGCTTTTGGTGTTTATATAGTATTTAGTGCTCCATCATTTAATCCAGATCAATTATATGAAAAAGAATCTACTGTATTATATGATGATGAAGGTAATGTATATGCAACACTTGGAGTTAATACACATGATGGAGAAACTCAAAAAAGAGAGAAACTTGAATATGATGAATTACCTGAGGTATTAATTGATGCTTTAGTTGCAACTGAAGATTCTAGATTCTTTCAACATAATGGATTTGATTTTCCTAGATTCTTAAAAGCATCAGCTGGACAACTTTTAGGAAGAGATTCTGGTGGAGGATCTACTCTAACAATGCAAGTATCTAAAAATAGTTTTACAAATACTAATAGTTCTGGTATTAAAGGAATAATAAGAAAATTCACAGATATATATATATCAGTATTTAAAATAGAAAAAAACTATACTAAAGAAGAAATTATAGAATTCTATGTAAATGCAAACTATTTAGGAGCTGGTTCTTTTGGAGTAGAACAAGCAAGTCGTACTTACTTTGGTAAAAGTACAAAAGATTTATCTTTAACTGAAGCTGCAGTAATCGCTGGATTATTTCAAGCTCCAGATGCATATGATCCATATAAAAATCCTAAAGATGCTGAAGCTAGAAGAAATATTGTACTTTCTTTAATGTTAAGACATGGATATATTACTGAAGAAGAAGCAAATAATGCAAAAGCTATTAGTGTTACTTCCCTACTTATTGGTAAAAAAGGAAGTGCTGATCAATATCAAGGATTTATAGATACAGTAGTTCAAGCTATAAGAGATGAATTAAAACAAGATCCATATAATGTTCCAATGGAAATATACACAACTATGAAAAGAAATAAACAAGATGTTGTAAATAACGTTTATAACACATATGCTTTTCAAGATGAAAAAATACAAATGGGATTAGGAATGATAGATAATAAGAGTGGAGCTATTTTAGCTGTTGGAGCTGGAAGAAATAAGACAACTGAACTTAGTCAAAATTATGCTACTCAAATAAATAGACATCCTGGAAGTACAGCTAAACCTTTATTTGATTATGGTCCAGGTATTGAATATCAAAAATGGAGTACTTATGGTCCTTGGTTTGATGAACCTACCAAATACTCAACTGGTCAAGTTATGAATAACTGGGATAGCAGATATATGGGAATGATTAGTACTACAACCGCACTAGAACAATCAAGAAACACATGTGCACTTCAAGCATTTAAGAAAAACAATAATAAACAAATTTATAGTTTCGTAACTTCTCTAGGAATTACACCACAAACTGATAATGGAACATTTATAAATGAAGCACATTCAGTTGGAGCATTTGATGGAATGAGTCCAATGGTAGAAGCTGGAGCATATTCAGCGTTCGCAAGTGGTGGATATTATACTAAACCATATTCATATATAAAAATAGTATATAGAGAAACTGGAGAAGAATATGAACCTAAAATAACTAGAAAAAGAGTTATGTCAGAACAAACAGCTTACTTAATGAATTATATGTTAAAAAGTGTTACACCATATCAAGTTAAAGTAAGTGGAACAGATATCGCTACTAAAACAGGAACATCTTCATATGATGAAAAAGCATTAATAGATGTAGGCGTTCCATTATCAGCAATTAGAGATTCATGGGTGGCAACATATAGTCCAGACTATACAATATCATTTTGGTTAGGATATGATAAATTAGAAAAAGGATATTATAATACTATGGGTTCCGCTGACACTCAAAGAAGAAAGATTCAAACTATGTTAGTAAATAATATAATGGAACCTAATAGTCGCTTTAAGATGCCTAGTGGAGTTGTAACTTCTAAAGTAGAACTTGGAACTTCTCCAGCTGCCCTACCTAGTGCATATACACCTAGTGATTTAATCGCTACTCATTTATTTATTAAAGGAAGCGAACCAACAGAAGAATCTAAAAGATTTAGTAAATTAAGTGATGTTACAGATTTAAACGTTAAATTAGATGGCTTAAAAGCAGAAGTATCTTGGAAATCTCCTGGAATACCTCAAATGTCAGATCCTGATACTTTAAAGACATACTTTACTAGTGGATATTCTGAATTTGCAGATAAATATTATAATCAAAGAATAAACTATAATAATAATAATATTGGTACATTTGGATTTGATGTATATCTTAAAAAAGGAGAAACACTCAAATATATAGGCTTTAGCACTACATCCTCTTATACTATCGCTTCTATTAGTGGATATGATGGAATTGTAGTTAAAAGTGCATATTCAAAATTTAAAGCTAATCAAAGTGATGGAGTTATAAAAGCTGTAGAAGGTGGAGAAGTAGTTCCTAGTAAAGTAACTGTAGAACTTAAAGCAGTTAATGGGTCAATTAATCTAAACTTAAAAGTTGGTACTCCCCTACCAGATATGAAAAAAGCTTTTATAGTATTAAAAGATAAGACAGATATTACAAATGAAATACAGGATACTTCTATACTCTATACAGTTAAAGATAAATTAGCGGGAACTCTTATCTCTGGCTTAGATGCAATAGATACATCTAAAGAAGGATATTATGAAATGTCTTATACTATTGAATATAAAGGAACTAAATATTATAGTGCTAAAAGATTTATAACCATAGAAAAATAGAGATAATACTCTATTTTTTTTAATTTGTATATTCTAAAGTATTGTGTTAATATATAAAACAATATTTAAGGAGAACATTATGATATTATTTACAGATGATATATTATCTCTTAAAGACCTAAAGACAAATCAATTGCATAAAGGTGGAATAATTAAAGTAAAAGATGAAGATACATTATATAAATATTTTCTAAATGATGATTTTAAAGAAAAACATTCTTCAAATATATTACTTCTATCAAAATATAAAGAAATTAAAGGAATGATATTCCCAAAAGAGATAATAATAAATAGAAAAAATGAAATCATAGGATATTCTATGAAATATTATAAAGATCTTATATCACTTAAAAACTTACTTGGAAATCCAAATATAAATAAACTATTTATTACTAAAATTACTATTGAAATTCTTAAATCATTAAAAGAATTACATAACTTAGGATTAGTTCATGGAGATATACATATGGGAAATTTATTTATAAATAGAACATCTAGTATAATACTTGATATAGATGAAATAATAACTACACAAGAAAAAGATATATTCCCTAGATACTATAGCTTAATAACTCGCTTTTCAAGTATAGAAACTGATAATATTAAAGTATTACTTTCTTACTTATCACTAATACTTGAATATGACTTAGAAGAATTAATATTAGATTATGAATTCTATGGAATAAGATCAATACTAAATTTAACTGATAATTTAAATTTCTTATCTTCAAATTTTAAAGATTATATAAATGAACTATTATTTACTAATGAAGATAAAACTAATATAAATGAAAAACTAATAAATTATATTAGCTCTTTAGATATGAATAAAATAAATAATAGTACAAAAGAAATAAAGAAATTAATAAAAAAATATATAGAATAAAAAATATAAAGAAATTATTTCTTTATGTTTTTTTTATAATATATACATTGATTTTCAAAAGGACAATGTTGCATTTTACATTGAGGTCTAGAAGCCATACAACGATATCTTCCAAATAAAACAAAATCATAGTGAACTTTATTCCAATCTTTTTTATTAAAAAACTTCATTAACTTTTTTTCTATTATATCAGTACTATCATTCTCTGAAGCTAGACCTAATCTTTTAGAAACTCTATTTACATGAGTATCTACTGCTATACAAGGAACATTAAAAAGTACAGCTAAAACTACACTAGAAGTCTTTCTACCCACTCCAGGGATACTCATAAGTACCTCTCTATCAGATGGAACTCTTCCACCTAGTTCTATAACTTTAGAAACAACTTCTTTAAAATAACGAGCTTTAGTCTTATACATACCTATAGTTTTAATTACTTCTTCTATTTCCTCTATAGAAAGACTATCTAATTTCTCTAAAGTATCATACTCTTTAAACAAAGGAACAGTAACACTATTAACTCTTTTATCAGTAGTTTGAGCTGACAACATAACAGATAATAATAATTCATAATCTTTAGTATATAAAAGTTCACATCTTGAATCAGGAAAATAATTATCTAAAATATCTAATATCTCATTATTTTTCATGACTTTCTCCTAACCAATCATAATCAAATAATTCATTATAAGAAGTATTCTCTAAAGTATTATCTGCATTCTTCTTACTCCACTCATATAATATCTTATCTATATATCTTAAATTACTAACTCCATTAAGTACAGCTTCTTTTAAAGCTCTTTTAATGGTCTTCTCATCTATTCCATTCTCTAACCAATTATTTATAGTCTCATATTCTATAGGGCTTAAAGTACGTCCTAATTCTGTTTCAAAAGTACTATAAATATCACTAACTTCTTTTTTATCATCAATACTAAGAATTAACTTATCATATAAAATATCTAAAGAAATAGTCTCTTCCATTTTATTATTAATCGAACTAATTTTAACTTCTATTAATTTCTTCTCACATAAAGAATTAAAAGTATTTAGAATATCTTCTTCAGTAATACCAAGTCTTAGCTTTATATCATCTACATTAAGTGAGAGATCAATATTAATAAAATAAAGAATTAAAAGAAATTCATTTAAAGTTATATTAAGTTTCACAACATTCTTAAGAAGAAACTCATTAATTATAAATGGTTTAGCTTTTATTAATTCCTTTATTTTTTCCATAATCTTCCCCCGCCATTAATAGTACTCTTGCTTTTAATATCTCTTTATCATTATTAAGTTTACCGCTTATTATCTCAGACTCTAATATATTATATATTTTTCCTATCTCTTTACCTTGCTTAATATGTAAAATATCACAAATATCTTCAACATTTAAGTTAATATCTATTATACCTTTTATAGCTAAGTTAGTATATAGTTTATCTATCTTTTTTGTATCAATTTTTAATATCATAGACGCTATTAAAGATATGTAATTTCCATTCATATAAATATCAAAGGAATTGATACTTCCTTTTTTAACTAATGCCTTTATTTTCTCAATTTGTTTTTTTTCTATTTTAGTAAAATTATATTCATTCGTACATTCTATTTGAGCCCAAGCACCTACTATAGACTTAGTATTAACAAAATCATCATTAATTTTAATACCTAAAGCCTCTTCTATTTTATATTTTTTAATAAAAGAAATAAACTTATCAGTATTAAATGAAGTAAATATCTTATCTAATTCTTCTTTTCTTTTATTAATAGTTATTTGTCCTATTTTATATGTATTATTTTTAAGATAATCAATTATACTTTCATCAAGTTCAAAATCAAGAATTGTATAAAATCTTAATGCTCTTAATATTCTAGTGTTATCTTCATTAAACTTTTCTCGAGTATTACCTACTACTTTAATTAAGTGTGCTTTTATATCTTTAACTCCTTCTAAATAATCTATTATTTCTCCAGAGGAATTAATACAAACGGTGTTCATAGTAAAATCTCTTCTAGTTAAATCAGTTCTTAAATCTTTAACATATTCTATTCTTTTAGGTTTATTATTTTCATATTCATATTCACTTCTAAATGTAGTTATATCAAAAATATATTCACCTAATTTTAATTTAACCGCTCCATATTCTTCAATAACTTTAATAAACCCAGGAAATATTTTCATAAGATCTTTAGGAGATGCAGAGGTAGTTAAATCAGCGTCTTTAGAATTAATACCAAGTATCTTATCTCTAACATATCCTCCAACTATATATGCACTAAACCCTTCATCTTCTATTTTCTTTAAAACACCAAATAATATATCCTCCATGTATCCTCCATTTCTTTTTTGTCAAAAAAAAAGCTAATAAAAGCTTTTCTTTTTAGTTTAAAGCGTCTTTTAATTTACTTCCAGCTTTGAAACTAGCTACTGTCTTAGCAGGAATCTTAAGAGGTTGTTTTGTTAAAGGATTAATTCCTTCTCTTGCAGCTCTTAATTTAGCAGTAAAAGTTCCAAATCCAACTAATGCAACTTTACCTTCAGTCTTAAGTCCAGTTTCAACACCTTCTAAGAATGCATCTAATGCTCTTCCAGCATCAGCCTTAGTAAGTCCAGCTTTGTCAGCGATAAATTCTACTAGCATGTTTTTAGTCATAATTAATTACCTCCCAATAATTATTTTTAAGCACACTTATGCTTACATCTATAATTCTACTATAAATGTTAATAAAATCAAGCACTTTTATGTTTTTTTACAATTTTTTTTCGAATTTTGCCTTAAATAGGACTATAACTATTAAAAAGTAGCTTTTTTAAGCACTATTGTTTTAAATATTCATTTATTATATAATAAATATATGAAAAAAATAAAAAGAAAATTTAAAAAAAGACTTATATTCCCTATTACATTATTAATTATTTCTGTGTCTTTAATAATAATTAGTTTAACATTGATAATTAGATGGAAAATAGATAATGAGAATGTGAAAAATTTAGGAAAAGATTTAGAACAAAATGCTTCACCAACAGAAATAATAGATACTCCAAATACTGAAATGGTTAATCCTCCAGAAGAACATAAAAAAGATGATTACTTAGACTTTATAAAAGTTCCATTATTAAATGTAGACTTTAGCTCTCTATTAAATAAGAATAAAGATACAGTCGCTTGGATACAAGTTAATGGTACTAATATAAACTATCCAATAGTTCAAACAGATAATAATGAATATTATTTAACTCATGCCTTTGATAGATCAAATAATGGAGCTGGATGGTTATTCGCAGATAGTAGAAATAATATGAAAGACTTTGATAAAAACACTATTATATATGGACACGGAAGATTAAACTATACAATGTTTGGAACACTAAAAAGAATATTAACTTCTTCTTGGCAAAAAGAAAAAAATAATCAAGTTATAAGACTTAGTACAGAAAAAGAAAATACTTCTTGGCAAGTATTCTCAGTATATACTATTCCTTCTGAATCTTATTATATTACTACTCTATTCCCTACTGATAAAGATTATCAAGAATTTCTGAATACTATTAGTTCTAGAAGTGAATATAAATACAATGTAAGTTTAAATACAAAAGACTTAATACTTACCCTATCCTCTTGTAATATAAATGATAATAATAAAAGAATTGTCCTACATGCTAAATTAATTAAAAGACAAGTAAAATAAAGCACAAAAAAAATTGAATATTAATTCAATTTTTTTATATTTTATATTCTACTTTTAAAACTTATTAGAGCAAAACCTATACCAACAGCGCCAATAACACCAATTAAACCATAAATTAAAGCATTATCTCCTGTTTGTGGATTTACTGGATTCTTAGTATATTTAGCTGTTAAAACTAAATCTTTATCAACTACTGTATCAAAGTCATATTTAACTTTTTCATTGTAGTATGCATCAAAAGTATAACCATCTACTTTTTCTGCAGTTAAAGCAGCTAATTTAGTTCCTTTTTCAACTGTTTTTAATGTTTCTTTTAAATTAAAATCTTTAACAGTTACATTCACATAAGTTATTTTACCAATTACTATAGGAGCAATATACTTATCTTTATCTGTTTTAACTGTATTACCATCAAGTACTAAGTTAGTTTTAGTAGAACTTAATTCTTCTAAAGCTAAAACATAACTATTATGTAATTTATCTGTATTACTAAGTACTGAATTAGATATTATAATATCAATGTTTTCATTAGGTAGATAATAAGTATTATTAGTTCCTATTAAATCTTCTTGGTTTCCTTCACCATTTTTAGTACTTACACTATTAGAAATAGTATTATTATTAAATGTAAATTTACTATCCTTTTGTCCACCAATAAGTATAACTGAATATTCATTGTTGTTTGGCAATGTAGCAAAATTATTAACTCCAGTTAATGTACATCCTTCAACTAATACAACGTTATTAGAACTTTTTCTTCCATCAGTAAACAATGTTTTAGAAGCACCTGAATCTATTGTAGAATATCCAGATATTGTAGTATTTTTAACTGTCACTGTTAATTTTTCAGATCTTAGGAATACTCCATATTTTCCAGTTAACTTTGAATCTAGTATAGTTACTGTTGAACCTATAGCATCTTTTGATACTCTTAATGCAGCCTTAACACTTCCAATAACTACATTATTAACAGAAACATTTGACTTCGTCATAACATTAATAGTGTTAACTGAATCTACAGCACAGTTTAATTCTAAGTCACTTAATTTTAGGTTATTATTTACTACTAAATTACCTTCAATTTTAGTCTTAGCTGCTCCTGCTCCTTTAATAGTTACATCTTTTGAAACTATTGTTTCTCCAAGAGTATAAGTTCCTTCTCCAAGTAGTATTGTGTCTCCTGTAGCTTTTGCATCATTAAGAGCTTCAGTTAATGTTGCATAAGTCTTTGAAGGTGTTGCTCCTTCAATTGTTATTTCATTTGCTGCTGCATTTAATGTAAGTGGAAACATTACAACTGCAACTGCTACTAAAGTAAATATCATTAAAAACTTTTTCTTCATATCGTTTAATCTCCTTTTCTATTATTAATTATATAACAATAATGAATTAAGTCAATTACATGTTAATATTAAATAAAAAAAGTGTAAATTATTATTTAAATTGCAGTTTTATTATTAAAAACTGCAATAAGTCTAAATATTAGTAAATTTTTATAATAAATCTCAATCAAAAAACAAAGAGAACATTAACTTTGTTCTCTTAAACTAATATATCTTTTTAATTCTTCAATTAAATATGTACTTATTAAATCAGTCATTAAACTACTATCTTCATTTTTATTAAAAGCTTTAAATGCATCATAATATCTTCTTCTATCTTTATATTTAATATTTATTGGAACATAACCGTTTTTCATCAACTCAAAATTCAATACAAGTCTGCCTGTTCTACCATTCCCATCAATAAACGGATGAATAGTTTCAAATTTTAAATGAAACATTGCAATTTTTTCTATTTGTTCTAAATCACAATTATTATACCAATTTATCAATTCTTCCATTTTAGTTTTAATTAAATAAGGTTGAGTAACTTCCGCCTCAGTATTCAAAATTCTAACAGGAATATTTCTATATTTTCCTTTATCTTCCGGTCTATCTATCAATACTAAACTATGAATATTAAGTATTTCATTTTCACTTAGTTGTATATTTTCTTTAATCAATTCTTCAATATAATAATAAGCATCTTTATGTCCTATTGCACTTAGATGAAAGTTCAAAGGTTTTTCTGCAATAGTAATATTTTCTTTTAATATTAATGCTGTTTCTTCTAACGTCAAAGTACTTCCCTCAATTGCATTACTATCATAGGTATATTCAATAGCAAATTCTTCTCTCAATCTATCTAATTCTCCCATACTAAAAGGTCTTAAAGTCTTTGTTTTTTCTTTAAGTTCATTAATTATTTTTATTTTATTTAACATAAATATACCTCCTAGTACTTCTGTTACCATTATATAATAAATTTATCTTTTTTGAAACTCTTTTGACTAATACTGTTTTAACTTCGTAAATTATCTACTTTATTATTAAAAACTATGTAAATAAAAAAAATACATATTTGTATTTCTTTTATAAAACAATCGCTATTAAAGTATTACTTCCTTTATTAACCATCTTTGTTACAGTAGATGCAAGTTTTTGTCTAGCACTTTCAGGTAATAAAGATAATTTAGCTTGTATTCCCTCCTGTACTATTAATTCTAAACTTCTACCAAATATTTCACTTTTCCATATTCCATTAGGATTTTCTTTTTGATCTTTAAGTAAGAAATCTATTAATTCTTTACTTTGAGTTTCACTACCTATAATAGGTTCAAAAGTTGATTCAACATCTACTTTTATCATATGTATAGAACTAGCGATTGCCTTTAACTTAACACCATATCTCCCACCTTGTTTTATTACTTCTGGAGTTTCTAACTTCATGTCATCTATCTTAGGGAAAGCTATACCATAACCAGTTTGATAAACTTGTTTTAATGCAGATTTAATCCCTTCATATTCACTTTTACCTATACTAAAATCTTGAAAAACTTTTAATAATTCTCCTCTAGTATTAATTGATACTCCAATAATTTCTTTTAATACCTCATCATATAATGAATCAGGGGCATCTAAGTTTAATGTAACTTCTCCGTTAACGGTATTTAAATTAGATATATAAGCATTATTTATAACATCATTTTCTTCAAAATTAAGATTAATATTATCTATATCTCTTAACTTCTCTACACTGCTAACACAAGACTTCATCGCTTCTATATAAGTTTTTTTAATAGGATGGTCATTAGATAAAACTCCAATCCAATCAGGAATATTTACACTTATATTTTCAACTGGAAACTCATATAAAGCTTCTTTTAAAATATATAAAATATCTTTTTCAGTCATTGTTTCTACACTAACTGGTATAATTGGAACTCCATGTCTTTCATGTAGTTCTTCTACCATTTGTTTTACTTCATTACTATTAGGATATTTAGTATTAAATATAACTATAAAAGGTTTATTAATATTTTTAAGTTCATTAATAACTTTATCTTCTACTTCTTGATAAGAGTTTCTAGATATTTCTCCAATTGAACCATCTGTAGTTAAAACTATTCCAATAGTGGAGTGATCTTTAATTACTTTCTCAGTTCCTATCTCAGCGGCATCTATAAAAGGTAATTCCTCAGTAAACCATGGAGTTCTAACCATTCTAGGATTACCAAATTCATCTTCATAACCTTTAGCTTCTTTAATAACATACCCTACACAATCAATAAGTTTTATATTAGTAGAAAACTCATCTATTTTAATATTTGCTCCACTTGATGGAACAAATTTAGGTTCAATAGTCATAATAGTTTTTCCTTGAGCTGATTGAGGTATTTCATCTAAACACCTTTTCTTCATTACTTCATCTTCTATATTAGGAACTACTAGAGTTTCTATAAATCTTTTAATAAATGTAGATTTACCAGTTCTAACAGCACCTACAACACCTAAAAGTATCTCTCCATTAGCTTTAGCAGAAATACTCTCTATGATCTCCTTTTTATCCATATTTACCCACACTCTCCTTTGTCTTCATTTAACCTTATGAGAATTAATAAGTAATTATGCAAAAAATATTATCAATCATTTTCTATATGATATTTACTTTTATGAGGTTCATCAAATAATAAGTTAGGATATCCTTGTTGTCTTAAAGCTTCATATATCATAATTGCTACTGTATTAGATAAATTAAGAGCTCTTACTTTATCACTCATAGGAATACGCATACAATTATCTATATGATCTTTTAATAAATCAAGAGGTAAGCCAGTAGATTCTTTTCCAAATATAAAATATATATTATCTAAAGTATTACTATAATCAAATGAATCATGAGGTTTATGTCCATATCTAGTTAAAAAATAAAATACTCCAGTATTCTTACTAAAGAAATCTTCAATATTATCATATACAATATAATTACACTGTTCTATATAATTAGCTCCACTTCTTTTAATATATTTTTCACTTAAAGAAAACCCTAAAGGTTTAATTAAATGAAGAGTAGTATTACTAGCTACACAAGTTCTCATAATATTTCCGGTATTTCCAGCTATCTCAGGTTCAAATAAAACAACATTTAACATAACTCTCATCTCTTTTTCTTAAGTATAATTGTATCAAAAAAGTAAGATTTTGTACATTTCTTACTTTAATCTCCTAACAAAGCATTAATAAGAGTTAATCCTGAACTTACCTTCGCTACTTTATCACTAAATCTTAATTCATATCTTTCTTTCATCTCATTAATCATATCATTTATTTTTTCAGGATGTCTATTTAATACTTTATACCACTCTCCATGTTCTCTTATATATCTTAAATATAAAGGATTTTCTTTTAACTTTAATTGAACGCTATAAATCATATTAATCGTCAAAGAACCTAGTTATAGGTTCTGGTCCTTTCTTTTTTTTCTTTTGTATATTTTTTTTAGCTATTTCTTTTGCATCATTACTATTCTTATTAACAGCTAAATCTTCTAAAAATCCAACAGCTTTTCTTATAGAAGAAATATTTTCTTCTAAACTATCCATATTGACTTTCTTTAAACTAGAAATAATATCTTTTATAGTACTCGCTCCAGTAATTGATCCTAACATACTTTTTTCAGTCGAACTTGGTTCTGATTTTTTTTTATACTTCTCCCAAACACTAGAATCTTCACCATATAAATCATATATTTCAAAAAGTTTTTGCCAAGTTACTTCTTTTTTATCTACACTATCTATTAAATATGGCTTTAAAGACACAAATTTTTTAAAATCTTCTTTACTAGACATAATAAAACCACCTAATTAATATTACTTAATTTAAGTGGTAATTATTACTTATATCTTAAAATCTTCAAAGAAATCACTCATAGTATAATTTTGTGGTTCTTTTGTCTCTTCTTTTACATCAACTATTTCATTTTCTGTTTCATCTTTTACTTCATCTTCTTTTATATCTTCTGTCATATCTTTAAACTTATATTTTTTAAATACATCATTTAAGTTCTTAGAAATTAAAGTAGAACCTACAGAAAACTTATCCATAATATTTATATCACTTGCTTTAATAAATGTTATATCAGAATTTATTAATCCAAATATTGCCTTAGAAGAATTATTAAATGCTTTTAATATATAATAGTTCTTTATCTTTGGAGACTTAATAATTAAACTTCCTTTTTTAGCTCTTGTTGTTTTAACTAAATCAGAGATTTTCAAACGTTTTGCAGTATCTTCTGTAGTAAATAAAGTTAAATATTCTTCATTACTATTAATAACAAAAGCAGATACTACTTCATCTTCTACTAATTTTATAGCTTTAACTCCACTTGTCTTAGAACCTAAAACTGGTATTTCACTAGTATTAAATAGAAGAGCTAAACCTTTTTTAGTTATAATTAATGTTTCATCTTCCTCTGTAACACTAACACTTAATAATTGATCATTTTCTTTTAATTTAAAACAATTAATTGGCTTAGTATATCTAGTAACTAATAAAGATGAAAGAGCCATTCTCTTTACCATACCATATTTAGTAAATAAAGTTATATTAGTTTCATCAAATTTATTAACAGCGATACTTTTTACTATAATTTCTCCATCACTAACAGAAACTATACTACTTATATGACTTCCTAAATCCTTATATTTAAACTCATTTAATGTATGTACTGGTAAAAATAAATAATTACCTAAATTTGTAAACAATATAATAGTATCTAAATTATTTACCTTGTATATTCCCTCAATATAATCTCCTTCTTTAACACCTACATCTTCTACATTTAATGAAGAAAATGATTTTAAAGAAACTTTCTTTATATATCCTGAATGAGTTATACAAATAATATAATCATCTTTATTAACCATCGCAGTAGTATCAATTTTAATCTCTGTTACATTATCCCTTATTTGTGTTAATCTAGGAGTTGAAAACTCACGTTTGATTTCTCTTAACTCAGTTTTCATTAAATTCTTAAGAACATCTTCATTAGTTAAAATACTATTTAATTCTTCTATTAATATTTTTAACTCTCCATATTCTTTTTGTAATTCAGTTACATCAGTATTAGTTAATTTATATAATTGCATTACTACAATAGCTTCACTTTGCATTTCAGAAAATTGATACTTTTCAATTAAATTTACTTTAGCATCAGCTTTATCTTTACTCTGTCTAATAGTTTTAATAACTTCATCTAATATATCTAATACTTTAATAAATCCTTCTACTAAATGCATTCTAAGTTTAGCATGATCTAAATCAAATTGACTTCTTCTAGTTACTACATCTTTTTTATGAGAAATAAAAGCATCTAGTATTTCTAAAAGGCCTAATTCTTTTGGTCTTCTTCCCGCTATAGCGACACAGTTAAAATTATAGTTAACTTGTAAATCAGTATTCTTAAGAAGATAATTAAGAATTAATTCTTTATCTGCTCCTTTTTTAATATCAAGAGCGATTCTTAAATTATCATTCTTATCTGATTCATCTCTTACTTCAATTATTCCATCAATTTTTTTATCTAATCTAATTTCTTCTGTTTTTCTTATAATAGTACTTTTTAATACATCATATGGAATTTCATGAATAATTATTTGATCATTTCCCTTTTCACTAATAAACTCACATCTTGCCTTAAGTACTACTTTTCCTCTGCCAGTAGTATAAGCATTAACTAATCCTTCTCTTCCTTCAAGAATTCCTCCAGTAGGAAAATCTGGTCCAGGCATAATATTCATAATAGTATCGAGACTACAATTAGGACTATCTATTCTTTTAATAGTTGCATCTATTACTTCTCCTAAGTTATGAGTAGGCATATTAGTTGCATATCCTGCAGATATCCCATTAGCGCCATTAACTAATAAATTAGGAAAATGAGCTGGCATAACTGTAGGTTCTACTCTTTCATCATCAAAAGTAGGAGCGAATAATACAGATTCTTTTTCTATATCTTTTAATAATATTCCACTTATTTTAGAAAGTCTAGCTTCAGTATACCTATAAGCAGCTGGACCATCTCCATCAATTGAACCATTATTTCCTTGCATATCAACTAAGATTTCTCTTTGTTTCCATTTCTGACTCATTCTAACCATCGCTTCATAAACAGATGTATCTCCATGAGGATGATATTTACCAATAACATTACCTACTGTAGTAGCACTTTTCTTAGTAGGTTTATCAAATGTATTCTTATCTTTATACATAGAAAATAGTATTCTTCTTTGAACTGGTTTTAATCCATCTCTTACATCAGGAAGAGCTCTATCTTGAATAATATATTTTGAATAAGCTCCAAATCTTTCTCCCATAATTTCTTCTAAAGAGAAGTCATATATTTTCTCTACTATTGATTTTTCTTCTATTTTCTTTTTCATTTAAACTTCACCTCGAAGTTGTCTTCTAAACTAAACTCAACATTTTCTTCTATCCAATTCTTACGTACTTCAACATTTTCACCCATTAAGACATTAACTCTTTTTTCAGCTAAAAGAGCATCATTTATACAAACTCTAATTATACTTCTAGACTCTGGAGACATAGTAGTTTCCCACAATTCATCTGCATTCATTTCTCCTAAACCTTTAAATCTTTTTATATCATATTGACCACTATAAGACTCTTGAAATTCCTTTAATTCTTCATTAGTAGAAATATACTTTTTAACATTCTTCCCTTTAACTAAATATAAAGGAGGCATTGCTATAAATAACATACCTTTCTCTATTAAAGCTCTCATTTGTCTATAGAAAAATGTAAGAAGAAGACATTGTATATGAGCTCCATCAACATCAGCATCACTCATTATAATAACTCTTCCATAATTAGATTCTTCTGGATCGAAATCATTTCCTATACCTGCATTCATAGCATGAACTATTGTATTTATTTCTTCGTTTTTAAATAATTCAACTACACTGGTTTTTTCAGAATTTATAACTTTACCACGAAGAGGAAGTATAGCTTGAAATACTTTATCTCTTCCACTTTTAGCAGTACCACCAGCTGAATTACCTTCTACTAAGAATAACTCACATTTCTTATGATTTTTACTTTGAGCTGGAGTAAGTTTACCTAATAAAACTCTTTCTTTTTTATCTTTCCCTTTTCCTGCTCTTGCTTCTTCGCGAGCTTTTCTAGCAGCTTCTCTTACTAACTTACTCTTTAATGCCTTATCCATAATAGAAGCAGCAGCTTCCTTATTTTCTTCTAAGAAGAAAGATAATTTTTCATATACTAAAGATTCTACAGCAGGTCTAGCCTCAGCTGTACCTAATTTTCCTTTAGTTTGACCTTCGAACTGAAGCTTAGCTTCAGGAACTTTTAAACTTATAATAGCGGTTAATCCTTCTCTACAATCACTTCCATCAAGAGTAGATGCTTTACCTTTAAGTAAATTATATTTTTTTACATAATCATTAAATACTTTAGTAAGTCCAGTTTTAAAACCAACTTCATGAGTTCCACCATCAACTGTTTTAACATTATTTACAAATGAAATTATATGTTCATTGTAAGAATCAGTATATTGTAAAGCTATATCAACAATAATTCCATTCTTCTCTCCACTAATATTAATAATTTTATGTACTGGATTTTTATTTTCATTTATATATTCAACAAAAGCAGGAATACCATTTTCATAATGATAAACTTCTTCTTTATTATCTTCTTCATCTCTTACTTTAATAGTTAAATTACTAACTAAAAAAGCACTTTCCTGCATATGTTCACAAATAGATGTAAAACTAAAATGAGTTGTTTCAAATATTTTATCATCTGGCATAAACTCAACTGAAGTTCCTGTTTTTCTAGTAGTACCAATTTCTTTTAAATCCTCTTCTACATGACCTCCATTACTAAACTTTATTTCATGTATTTTATTATCTCTATAAATTGTTACTTTCATCCATTTAGATAAAGCATTAACTACAGAAGCTCCAACTCCATGAAGTCCTCCACTTACCTTATAACCACTCTCTCCAAACTTTCCACCTGCATGAAGAACAGTATAAATAACTTCTGGGGTACTTTTTCCTGAAGAATGTTTTCCAGTAGGAACTCCTCTACCATCATCTTCAATAGTAATACTTCCTGATTTATTTAAAGTAATATTAATATTATTTCCATAACCATTAATTACTTCATCAATTCCATTATCTACTATTTCCCAAACTAAATGATGAAGTCCTCTTTTATCAGTACTTCCTATATACATACCAGGTCTTTTCCTTACAGCATCTAGTCCTTCTAATATTGTAATACTTTTTTCATCATACTTCATTTTTATCATCCTAACTACATTATCTATTATACCCAAAAAGAAAAAGACTGTAAAGTCTTTCGTAAAGATTACGTACTATAAAAACGTTATTATTTAAAAGTGTTATTAAATATCATAAAATTCCCTCTTGATTTTTGTTTACTAATTGTTTATAATAATTATAGAAAGAAAGAAATTATATTTTATACAAATGTTTTCAGTACCTCGCAGCGCTAAAAGCAAATAAATTATAATTCTTTCTTTCTTTTTATAAAAAAACAGATATAAAATGCACCATTAAGGTGCATTTCAATAACTGTTTTTTATTTATTTATACTTAAAATATTTATTACTTCTTCTTCTTTAATATAAGTTATATTAACAGAGTTTCCTCTAGTAATAAATGGAATATAACTTTCATTAGCTTTTACAGATACTTTGTATTTTTGATTATTAGTATCAGTTAAATAATAATAACTAACTCCATCAATTACAGCACTTGTAACATTTTCTATAATAATATTCTTTGATTTTACTTTAGAAGTATCTACATTTAATTCAGCGTTAGCTAAATAATTTCTTGCAGCTTCTTCAATACCTAAAGAACTATCAGTTACTACTACTTTTTGATAATCAGCTACATCTACAAATGAATACATTTTTACAAGGCCTGCTTTATCTTTTAGACTTACAAGATAAGTTGCTCTACCATTTAAATTAATTAATAAAGGGAAAGATGCAGTATAATTCATCTGTTGAACTTGACCTTTAGCTGACTCCATAGCAGAGTATTCTTCAGCTCCAGGAGATGAATAGAAATTAGTTTGTTTAGTTCTTAAGTTAGTAAGAATAAATCCTATATTAGATTGATCAGCAGAAGCAGAAGTAATACCAGTATACATATATACATCATCATCTTGAACTGTATAATTATATCCCTCAGTTGTCTTTACTACTCCTTTTTGTCCAAATATAGAGTTTAGATATCCTTTCTTTAAAGAACCCCAATCATCAACTTGTTCAATTATTAAATCAGCACTAAATACTTGATCTACCCATTTAGGTATATCTTTAATTTTATAATTTTTAGCTTCTCCACTTACTGGGTTTAATATAATAGCGCCATCTATCTCTTCTTTTAATCCAACAGCAGTATATTTAATAGTAGGAATTATCCAATAAGGAGTTCCTTCATTATCTATTTCAAAACTCATATTTCCAAATATCTTAGTAGGATATTTAAATCTTAAATGTCTCTCTAAATTTTCATTAAACATTGCACTAGGCATATACTTCATACCTTTATCAAGTTTAGTAAGTTTAGTATCTCCAGTTACAGAATTAACTGTAATATATCCCTTAACACCATTTTTACGATTAGTAAAATATTTAATAATTCCTTCATATTCAAGAGGTGTAACTCTTATAATATCATTCTTATAGTTAATTTGAGTATAAAGACTAGATACTTGGAACTGACTAACAAGTTCTGGCATTTGTCCCATTACTCTATCTCCTAGTTTTCTACTAGAATCTTTATCTAGAAGTGGTAAAGCATTAAAATTAACTTCTTTAACATCTTCTGTAAAATTAGAATCTTCATTAACTACAATTCTCTTAGAATAACTCTTTGAATTAAATAATGGAGAACATATGAAGTTTACTACTACTATTAATAATATTCCTCCTACTACTACAAAATATTCAATCCCTAACTTAGGTGCACTTAATTTCTTATTTACTATAAAATCTTTCAATACTTGATTTGTACTTAATAAACCAGTAATCTTATATATTACAAAAATCATAATTAAGAATACATAAAAACTTGGATCAGTTAAATTAAGCGCAGGTAGTGAAACATAATACAATAAACATGTAAAAATTAGTGTAACTCCTATCCTAATAACTAATGACTTATTTTTCATTTATATCTTATCTCCTTATGAATATATATTACCACAAAGTAAAAAAAATATCAAAAAAAATAGTTATAAATCAACTATTTCAATTATATCCTCTTCATCAACAAATTCATTACTTTTCTCTTCCTCTACTTCTTTAATAATTCCTCTTTCTTCTTTAGTTAAAGGATCTATTAATACCTCTTCAGGAATATATACAGGTTCTACAAAAGTATCTTGAGCTTTATAAGGTTCTACTTCTTCAGCTAACTGTATATGTGACTTAAATATACTATCTGTATTTTCTTTTTCTTCTACAACTTCTAAGTTTTTCTTATCTAATTCTTCTTGAGGTAAAATAGAAGGCATAACATCACTAACATTATCAAGTTTTATTTTCTCTTCTTTTTTAGAAGTATACTCATATTCCTTAAAAGATAATAAAGGAAGAAATACTATAGGAAATATCATAAGTAATATAGTGTTTTTTTTATCTAAATTAAACTTATGAGCTAAATTAAATAATATAACTTCAAAAAATATAATATTAGATACTGGAAAGAAAAACAATAAAGCAAAATATATAGGGATTTCGCATATTTGAGTTAAAACAAATAAATTATATACAGGAATAAATGCTTTACTAGATTTTACATTAGATTTTTTAAATAATTTAGAACAAAACATAACTAACACAGTCATAACTAAAGTAATTATAGAGAACACTCCAATTATTTTTAATATTAAAATAAATGTTGGTGTTGGCAATAAAAAATCATTATATTTAATTATCATACTTCTAATACCTCCAACCCTTTTTATTTTATTCTCTATTTAAAATATTATCATATATATATAAAACTTACAAGAGTAATAGAATAAATACTAATAAAAAAAGAATTGAAAATTTTCAATTCTAATAATTTATTTAGTAATAAGTTCAAAAGCTTTTTTAACTTGAAGATCACTTCTTAAATATTCTTTATTTCCAATGTTTTTTATAACATCTTCTTTAGTCATATTATAAGTTAAAGCCATATTATCTAATTCTTTTTCTACTTCTTCATCACTAACTTTTATATCTTCTTTCTTTATAATAGCTTCTACAACTAATCTAAATCCTATTCTACTTTTTCCTTCATCCTTAAAATTTTCTTTTAAGTCATCTACAGAAGATTTAATAGCATTTAAATACATATCCATTTCCATACCTTGAGATTTAACTTGATTAGAAAATTCTTCATACATTCTCTCTACTTCAGCAGTTACCATTTCTTCTGGAACATCAAACTTAGCATTTTTAACAGCTTCTTTTAGACATGTATCAATAAAATTAAAATCAGCATCTTTTTGTTTATGATCTAAGATATCCTTTTTCATAACTTCTTTAAATTTATCTAAAGAATCTACTCCTTCTTCTCCTAAATCTTTAAAGAATTCCTCATTTAATTCAGGTAGAATTCTTGCTTTTATCTCTTTTATTTTAACTTTGAATACTACATCTTTTCCTTTAAATTCCTCAGCATGATAATCATCTGGAAACTTAAGATTAAGTTCAGTTTCTTCACCTTTTTTAAATCCTACTAATCCTTCTTCAAATCCTTGAATAAATGAATGAGATCCAATATTAAGTTCATAATTTTCACTCTTTCCACCTTCAAACTCTTTACCATCTACAAAGCCATTAAAATCTATTGTAACACTATCTCCTTCTTTAATGACAGCATCATCATCTTTAACTACCATCTCAGCGAACTGATCTCTTACATGAGATATTTCATGTTCAATTTCTTCTTCAGTTACATTAACTTCTTCTTTTTTTAAACCAAAACCATTATATTTTCCTAATTTAACCTCAGGCTTTAATAATACTTTAAATATTACTTCTATAGACTTATCATTAATAGTCTTAATATCCATAGTAGGATATGTAGCTGGTTCTAAATCTTTGTTTTCATTATATAGTTTTTCATAAAGTTTAGGCATAATAGCATCAACTGCATCCATATATAAACTCTCTACACCAAACTTCTTTATATAAATATCTTTACTTACTTGACCTTTTCTAAAGCCATCAATTTTTAAATCTTTTTGTTTCTTATTAAATACTTCATCTAAAGTATTAGTCCAATCATTACCTTCTATACTTACATTAAATTCTTTTGTCATATTTTTTATCTCCTCCGTTTTATATATTCTATCATAAATCATATGAAAATAGAAATAATTTCACAAATTTTTCTTATTTAAGTAAATAAAATAAAAAAAATATCATAAATGATACTTTTAGTTTTATTTTATTTTAACTATCTTTACGTTATAAACTCCATCTGGAGAACTAACCTCAACAGTTGAACCTACTTCTTTATCTAATATAGCTGCTGCGATTGGAGATTCATTTGATATTTTATTATTAAACGGATCAGCTTCTTGAGAACCAACTATTCTATATTGTTCAACTTCATCATCTTCATCATATTGAAGTTCTACAGTACAACCAATATGTACTTTATCATTATTTTTATCTCCATCTATAATCTTAGCTCTCTCAAGAGTACTTTCTACTTCAGAAATTCTTTTCTCTAAAGCAGATTGTTCTGTTAAAGCTGCATCATATTCAGCATTCTCTGATAAATCTCCCATAGCTCTAGCTTCTTTTAAAGCATTCATAACTTCAGGTCTTTTAACTAATTTTAAATTATTTAATTCTTCTTCTAATTCTATATAACCTTCACTAGTAAGGTAAACTTCATTATTTTTCATATCTTTTTCTCCTTCATTTACTGAGACATAATTATACACGAGATACGGTCATTTGTCAAGAGACACTACGTCTTAAAATATCATTTGTCTTTACTACAAAAGGAATAATTAATTTAATTACTTCCCTAGGATGTCTAGCTGCT
>JAVXDN010000005.1:0-28160 GCA_036658935.1 Bacilli bacterium
AATTCCTTCTAAATAATAGATTATATTAAAAGACAAAATTTGATTTTGTCTTTTAATTTTTTTAACAATATATTAATTAATGTATTTCCTTACAAACACTAGGTGTTGGAGAATAAAAACAATGTGATTTATATCTTCCTGAGAATCCTTGTGTATACCAGTAGTATTTACATTTTTCGTTCTTAGCAGGAGAATAAAACCATAATGCATTAGTAGCTGGATAGTAATATTCACCTTTTAATATTCTTTTAGCTAAATCTTTTTCTTTTATTGTAGCTTTTCCTATAAATAAAGGACTTTTTGTACCTGCAAATTGATTGGGCTGATATATAGCTTGTGTAATCGTTCTAATATCTTTAAATGTTAAACAATTAGCTAGAGTTCTATTTACTATTACATTACCTACCATCAACATTCCTAAATCTCCTTCAGCTAAAGCTTCTGATCTCATGGTTCTAGCTATTAAGTCTAATTCTTTATTTGTATAGTTAATTAGCATATTATCCACCTATAATATTATATGAGATAAGTGTATAATTTCTCTTGTTTTTTAGTAAAATAGAATCAAATGCATTTACAAAATCGTGTTATTTATGGTACTATAACTCCCTAGGAAGTGAAAAAAATGCAATATACATATATCTTTGGTCATAAGAATCCTGATACTGATTCAGTTTGTTCAAGTATAGCTTTATCTTACTTAAAAAATAAATTAGGGGAGCATACTATCCCTAGAGTTTTAGGTACTATTAATAAAGAAACTAAGTTTGTTTTAAATTATTTTAATATTAGTGAACCTGAATATTTAAATGATGTTAAAATACAAATCAGAAATATGAAATATAATATAAATGCTTTTGTAAGTGAATATTCATCTATAAATTATGCTTTTAATTTTATGCATGATAAAAAATTATCTGGGTGTCCAGTAGTGGATGATAATAGAAAACTACTTGGTATAGTTACATTAAAAGAAATAGCTAAAGAACTAATATATGGAGATATTGATCACTTAAATACAAATTATAACAATATAGTAGATGCATTAGAAGGAAAAGAAATACTTAAGTTCGATAATGAAATAAAAGGGATAATAACTGTAGCTTCTTATAAAACAGCTACATTTGTAGATAGTATAATACTTGATTCTAAGGATATTCTTATTTTAGGAGATAGACCAGAAATTCTTAAATATGCTGTTAAATCTAAAGTGAAATTAATAATATTAGTTGGTAATAATAAATTACCTGAGGAATTAATGAGTACAGCTAAAGAAAATAAGGTAAATGTTATATCTACATCTTACTCTTCTTACAGGACAGCTAATAAAATAAAGTTAAGCAATTATGTTAAAAATATAATGGTGAATGAAGAACCTATATATGTTAATTTATTTGACTATAGAAGTGATTTTATAGAAATCACTAATAAATATGGACATACAAATTATCCAGTGGTAAATAAGAAAAATGAATGTGTCGGTAGTATAAAAGCCACTCAAGTTAATACTTATGATAAACAAGATGTAATATTAGTAGATCATAATCAACCTAGTCAAAGTGTTGATGGTTTAGAAGAAGCGGAAATTATAGAAGTAGTAGATCATCATAATTTGGGGACTATAGGGACTAATTTTCCTATTAATTTCAGAGTTATGCCAGTTGGATCTACTTGTACTGTTATTTATCAGTTGTTTTTAGAAAACAGAGTTGAAATTCCTGAGGATATTGCTGGTATTATGTTAGCATCTTTATTATCTGATACTTTACTTCTTAAAAGTCCTACTACAACTCAGACTGATAGAGATGTAGCTGCTTCCCTTAGTAAGTTATCAAAAAAAGATATATATTCATTTGGAGAAGAAATGTTTAAAGCTGGTTCTTCAATAGAAGGTATGAGTATAGAAGATGTATTTTATAATGATTTTAAAACATACAAATATGAAGATAAAAATATAGGTATTAGTCAGGTTATAACAATGGACTACGATACTATAGAAAAAGATAAGAATAAATACGTTGAATTAATTAATAATATAAAAAGAAATAATTATATGATTGTTTTACTATTTATTACTGATGTTTTAAGAAATGGTTCTTATGTATTATATAGTACTGAAGAAGAAGATATTATTAAAGAAAGTTATGATATCAAAGATATAGAACAAGGAGCATTTATAGAAAATCTAGTTTCAAGAAAAAAACAAATGGTTCCGGATTTACTTGAAACTATAGAGAGACAAAATTAAGGATTAGCTAATGTTAATCTTTTTTTATTGACATTAAATATAGAATAAATTATTATTTAATTGTAATTGATTATCAAAGTAGAAAGCCTATATACTCTCAAATAGTTGAAGAAATAGAAAGATATGTAGTTTTAGGTATATTAAAACCTAAGGAACAAATTATGTCTATAAGAGATACAGCTTTAAATTTAGGAATAAATCCTAATACTGTTAAAAAGGCATATAATGAGCTTGAAAATGAGGGTATTATTTATACAATATCTACTAAGGGAACATTTATTTATGAAGATACATCTAAAGCGAGTAGTAAGAGAATTAATGAATATATGGATGACATATTATTGACAGTATCAAAATTAGAGAAACTCGGGGTAAAAAAAGAAGATATAATAAAACAAATAAGATAATATTTTAATTATCTTTTTGTTCGCTTTTATATAATTTTAAATGTTGTATAATTAATTATAGTAAAGGCGGTAAGATATTTATGAAAAAAGTTGGATTTGATAATGAACTTTATATGAAATTAACTCTTGAAGAAATTATTTCTAGAAAAGAAAAATTTAATAATAAGATATATTTAGAAATTGGTGGAAAGTTATTTGATGATTTTCATGCTTCTAGAGTTTTACCGGGATTTAAATATAATTCAAAAATTAATGTTTTAAAAAGTTTGGCTAGTCAAACTGAGGTTATATTATGTATTAGCGCTAAAGATATTGAAAGACATAAGCAAAGGGAAGACTATAATATAAGTTATGAAACTGATATATTTAGGTTAATTGATAAAATTAGAGAAAATGAGTTATTAGTTACTGGTGTAGTTATTACTCAATATGAATCTCAAAGTTCTAGTGATGAGTTAATACAAAAGTTAAATATTAATGGAATTAAAACTTTTAAACATTATTTTACTAAAGGATATCCAACTGATATAGATGCAGTAGTTAGTGAAGAAGGGTATGGAAAGAATGATTATATAGAAACTACTAAACCTATTGTTGTAGTTACTGCTCCTGGACCTGGTAGTGGAAAACTAGCGACATGTTTATCTCAACTTTATCATGAGCAAAAGAAGGGAATTGTTTCTGGTTATGCTAAATTTGAAACTTTTCCAGTGTGGGATTTACCATTAAATCATCCAGTTAATTATGCTTATGAAGCTGCGACTGCTGATTTAAAAGATGTTAATATGATAGATCCTTATTATATGCAAGAATATAATAAAGTGGCAGTTAATTATAATAGAGATATTGAAGTGTTTCCTGTTTTAAAAGTTATATTGAGAGCTATATTAAAAGATGATATATATTCTTCTCCAACTGATATGGGAATTAATTGTGTTGGAAAAGCTATAACAAATGATGAAGTAGTTAGAATTGCTTCTAAAAACGAAATTATAAGAAGATATTATAAAAGTTTAGTTGAATGTAAGGAAGGCAAATGTTCTAAAGATGCAGCTGAGAGAATTAAAGTTATTATGAATAATTTAGAAATAGATGTTAATTCAAGAAAAGTAGTTTTAGAAGCTAATAAGAAAAAAGAAAAAAGAGGAACTCATTCTATGGCTATTGAACTTGAAAGTGGAAAGGTTATAGCTGGAAGAACTACAGATTTAATGACAGCTCCAGCAGCTTGTGTTCTTAATGCTCTTAAATATTTATCTAAATTGGATGAAGATGTTCATATTATAAGTCCTTTGGTATTAGAGCCTATGATAAAACTTAAGAAAAGGTTATATAATGGTAATGTTTGTCTTAATTTAAATGAAATACTTTTATCTTTAAGTATAAATGCCGCTACTAATCCTATTATAGATAATTTACTTAATAAACTTGATAATTTAAGAGATTGTGAAGCTCATGCTACTTATATTTTATCTTCAAGTGATTCAAGTCTTTTAAAAAGAATAGGTGTTAATTATACAACTGATGCTGTATATCCTACTGATAATTTATATAATGAATAGTTGGATTTTTATCTATGTAAATGTAGTTTTTAAAAAAATAGATTAATGTTATTCTAAGTGATATAATTATTATTGATAGAAAGGTAGTAGAAGTATGAGACTAGCTAGAAGTCAGGAAATAATTAGAAAAATAACTAGAAGAAATTTAATACCTAGATCAATAATATTTGTTTTAGCTCTTTTTGTTTCTGCAGTTGGATTTAATTTGTTCTATGCTCCACAAAACTTTGTAACTGGTGGAGTGACTGGACTTGCTTTAATTTTTAATAAATTATGTGATATAAATATATCTCAATTTGTTTTATTTGGGAATTTATTCTTTATTGGACTTAGTTTAATTTTCTTAGGTGGTAAAAGTTCTATTAAGAATATAATAGGAGCTTTAATATTTTCGGGATTTATTCTATTGACTGCAAATATTACTAATTATATAAAGCTTGATTTTGATAATAAACTTTTATATGCAATCGCAGGAGCTTTAATTCAAGGTATAACTTCTGGACTTGTATTTAAAGTTGGATTTTCTTCTGGAGGAACAGACATACTTGGAATGATATTTTCTAGTAGATTTCATCTTCCTTTGGGTAAAACTATGTTTGTAGTAAGTTTTATAATAATTTTCGGTGGAACTTTTGTATTTGGATTTGAAATGTTAATGTATGCTGTAATTATTAAATATATAGAATCCTTTATTACTGATAAAATTCTTTTAGGTATTTCTGATAGTAAGATGTTCTTAATTCAAAGTGAAAAAGAGGAAGAAATTAAGGATTTTATATTTGAAAATATTAAGAGTGGAGTTACTTTATTAAATGCAGTTGGAGCTTATACTAAGAATAAAACTGAATTGATAATGTGTATAGTTCCAACTGAGAAATATATAGGACTTAAAGACGCTATTAATGAGATTGATTCTAATGCATTTATAATAGTAAGTGACTGTTATGAAGTTCTTGGTGGTACTAAAAGGAAAAAAAATCCAATAACTAAATATATAAATGGATGATATAATTAAATGAAGGAGTAAAATATGAGTTTAATTGAGATAAAAAATGTGTATAAACAATATAAAAATGGAGTTAGTGCTTTAAATGATGTTACTTTATCTATTGATAAAGGAAGTTTTTTATTTGTTATAGGTGCTAGTGGAAGTGGTAAAAGTACTTTAATTAAGTTACTATATAGACAAGAAACTCCAACAAAGGGAGATGTTTTTGTTGGTGGAATTAATGTAGCTAAACTTAAAAATAGAAAAGTTTATAAACTAAGAAGGAAAATAGGAATAGTATTTCAAGACTATAAACTTCTTCCTACTTTAACAGTTTATGAAAATGTAGCTTTTGCTTTAGAAATATACGGATTACATGAAAAAGAAATTAGAGCTAAAGTATATAAAGCTATTGAACAAGTTGGACTAAAGGATAAATTCAGAAGTTACCCTGATCAATTATCTGGAGGAGAACAACAGAGAGTTTCTATTGCAAGAGCTATTGTAAATAGTCCTAAGATTTTAATATGTGATGAACCTACTGGTAACTTAGATCCTGATACTTCTTTAGAAATAATGAAGATAATAGATAATATAAATAAAGAGTTAAAAACCACAATTATTATGGCTACTCATGATAGAGAAATGGTTAATAAATTTAAGAAAAGAGTATTAGTTCTTGATAAAGGGATGATAGTTAAAGATACAGAGAAAGGAACTTATAAAAATGAAAGTATTTAGAATATTATTTAAAAATATAAGTGATGCTTTTAAAAGTGTGGGAAGAAATTTATCACTTAGTATAGCTAGTATTTCTTGTATAACTATAACTCTTATTTTAGTAGCTTTAGCTATTATATTATCTATGAATGTTAATAATTTTACTCAAGATATAGAGAAGGATATGACTATAGTTGTATTTATTAAAAAAGAAGTATCCTCTGAGGGTATAGCTGCATTAAAGAGTCAAATAGAGAAGCTTAGTAATATAGATAATATTACATTTAAGTCTAATGAACAAGCTAAAAATGATATGAAGGAAGAAGATAAGATGTTTGAAGTAATTACTTCAGAATGGACAAAAGAAACTAATCCTTTACTTAATTCATATTTAGTAAAAGTTAAAGATGTTGAAAGTATTAGTAAGACAGCTTTAGAAATACAGAAGTTTGATACAGTAGATGGAGTTAAGTACGGAGAAGGAATGGTTGAAGAGCTAGTTGATATATTTGGTGCTATTAAAAATGTAACTATAGTTATAGTTGTTGCATTAGTTTTGGTTACAGCTTTCTTAATTAGTAATACTATTAAAATAACTATTACTAGTAGAAAAAGACAAATTGAAATTATGCGTTTAGTTGGAGCAAGTAACTCTTATATTAAATTACCATTTTTCTTTGAAGGTATTATTATAGGATTTTTAGGTAGTATAATTCCTATATTTGCTTCTTGTTATGGATATGCTTATCTTTATAGTAAAAGTGGAGGTAGTTTATTTTTACCAATATTGAGATTAGTTACTCCTGATAAAATTATGATTTTAGTAGTTGTTTCTACTGTAACTATAGGAGTTGTTGTAGGCGCTATTGGATCGTATAGAGCAGTTAGGAGGTTCTTGAAAATATAAATGAAGAAAACAATTATAATAATATGTGTATTTGTTGTAAGCTTATTTATTTTTACACCTAATTTAAATGCTAAAACTCTACAAGATATTTATAATAGTCTTAATGGATTAAAACAACAAAAGATTAAACAAGATAGTGAAAAACAACTTACTGAGGAACAATATAATAGAGTTAATATTCAAATTGGTGAAACAAATAGATCAATTACTACTGGACAACAAAAGATTAAGGAAGCGGAAGAGAAAATAGCTCAGTTAAAAATTGATATAGATAAGAAAAGTAAAGAAACTGCAGAGATATTTAGATTTTTACAGAAGTCTCAGGGTGAGAGTTCTTTACTTGAGTATGTATTTGGTTCTAAGTCTTTTCAAGATTTTATATATAGGGTTTCTATAGTTGAACAATTATCTAAATATAATGATAAACTTGTTAAAGAAATGAATCAAATGATTGTTGAAAATAAGCAATTACAAAAAGATTTAAAAGAAAAAGAAAAGGAATTAGAATCTTTAAAAGTTAAATTACAAGGAGAACTTGCTTCTTTAGGTAATTCTATAGATAATATTAGTGAAACAGCTCTTAGTTTAGCAGATCAAATTAAAGCTCTACAGTCTTCTATTTCTTATTATGAAAGGGAAGGTTGTAAGTTAAATGAGGATATTAGTGTATGTGTTAATATTCCTGCAGCTAGTGGATTCACAAGACCTTTATATTCTGGTGTAGTTACTAGTGAATATGGATGGAGAACTCATCCTATAACAGGTATTTCACAGTTACATGATGGTATTGATTTAGCTACTCCTGATTGGTCTAAAGTATATCCAACTGCTCCAGGTAGAGTAGCTGCTAAAACTGTTAGAAGTTCTTGTGGAGGTAATGCTTTATATATTCATCATGTTATTAATGGTGTTAAATATACTACAGCTTACTTACATTTAATTGAGTTTAATGTGGATGTAGGAGATGTAGTTGATGAAAGTACAATAATAGCATATTCAGGTGGAGGAGCTACTTCATCAAGTAATGGTGGATATGATAGATGTACTACTGGTTCACATTTACATTTTTCAATAGGAAATGGATTTTATTTAGGTGGTGGATATACTAGTTACTATACTTGGTTATCTAATACACGTAATCCTAAGGAATATATTTATTTCCCATATAGATGGAATACTAGATATTATTAAAAAAAACAAACTCTAAGTTTTAAGTTTAGAGTTTTGTTCTAAGAAAAGAGATGAAGAAATGTCTTTTACAACTAATATTAAAAATGAAATAACACCAATTCAGTATAGTAAAACTGAATCTATTGCAGAGTTATCAGCTATTAGTAATATAGGGTCTAAAATAGAAAAAAACGGTTTTGTAATTCATACTGAAAACTTAAGTGTAGCTAGACATATTTATCAACTTATAAAAGATCTTTATCATATTGAAGTTAAAATTGAAAAGAAGACTATTAATAGGCTTAATAGAAATCATATGATTTCTCTACATGTAAGTGAAGCAGATAAAAGTATACTAAAAGATTTATCTATAATTAATGATAATAATAAAAGAATGTATATACCAGAAGAATTTATAACAGATTCTGAAGAAGAAATTAAAGCGTATTTAAGAGGTGTCTTCTTAATATGTGGGAGTATAAATGATCCAAAAACAAGTAGATATCATGCTGAATTTATTATTAATAATAAAAAAACTGCATATTATGTTTTATCTTTATTTAATTCACTTAATTTTAATAGTAAAATATTAAAAAGAGAAAAGAATTATATGGTTTATATAAAAGAGAGTGAAAAGATAAGTGATTTTATTAAGTTATTAAATGCTTATAATTCTTTATTTTATTATGAAGATATTAGGATATATAGAGATCATAAGAATATGACTAATAGACTTAATAATTGTGAACAAGCGAATGCTGATAAAATAGTTAGTTCTTCAAATGAACAATTAGAAAATATAATTAAGTTAAAAGAACTTAAAGATTTCGATTTACTAGATATTCGTATTCAAGAAATATGTACTTATAAGGAAAAATATCCTGATAGTTCTATGGCTGAATTAGCTGAGATTATGAGCTATGAAACTGGGAAAAGTATTACAAAGAGTGGAATTAATCATAGATTTAGAAAGATTAAGGAATTAATAAATAAGTAATTAAATTACTTATTTTTTTATAATATTTTATCTATTATTCCATAATCTAAAGCTTCTTTAGAATCTAAAAAATGGTCTCTTTCAGTATCTTTTTCTATTTGTTTTAATGATTTACCTGTATTATACGCTAACATTTCATTTAATTTCTTTTTTATTTTAATAATTCTTTCGGCTGCTATTTGTATTTCTGTAGCTTGACCTGAAGCTCCTCCAAGAGGTTGATGTATCATTATTTCACTATTTTTTAATGCAATTCTTTTTCCTTTTGTTCCACTACTAAGTAAAAATGCTGCCATAGAAGCACACATCCCAACACAAATAGTTGATACATCACTTTCAATAAAGTTCATAGTATCATATATTGCCATCCCTGAAGTAACCGAACCTCCTGGGGAATTTATATATATGGATATATCTTCTTTTGAAGAAGCATTTAAAAATAATAATTCCCCTACTACTATATTTGCACTTTCATCATTTATTTCTCCATCAATAAATATAACTCTGTCTTTTAATAATCTTGAATATAAGTCATATGCTCTTTCTCCATTACTAGTTCTTTCTATTACTGTAGGAATTAAGTTCATAATATCCCTCCCATACTATATATTTACTAAATAAGATAAGTTTTATTCAAATTTATAACATAATTATAATTTTTATGTTAAAATTATATATATAATAAGGGTGAGGCAAATGGAAAATAATGTAGTTGTTACAATTAATCAAGATAAATATAATTTAAGACGTGGAAGTAGTGCTTATGAACTTCTTAAAACTATTGATAAAGAGGATGAAATCATCGCTATTAGTATTAACGGTGAAATTCAAGAGTTGTCTTATATTTTTAATGAAAATAAAAATATAGAACTTATATCAGTTCATAGTAGAATAGGTAAAAAAATATATAGATGTGGGCTTAAGTTTATATATATTGTAGCGGTTAAAGAATTATATGGGGAAAAAGCAGATGTTCAATTATTGCATTCCTTAGATAAAGGTATTTATTCTGTTCTTAATATTGGAGCTAATGTAGATATAGATGTTGTTAATAATATTATTTCTAAGATGAAAGATATTATTACAAAAGATCTTTTATTTAGTAGAACTAATACTAAAAGGGATAATGCTATTAAGTATTTTGAGTCTATTAATGAGAAAGAAAAAGTTATTAATTATAGACAAACTAGAGAAGAGGTAGTAGTTCTTTATCAGTTATTAAGTTATTATAATTATTTTTATTATTCAATGCCTTATAGTACTGGAATTATTAAATATTTTAATTTAGAGTTAATAGGTGAAAATGAAGTTATGTTAGAATATCCAAGTAATAAAGATAATAATATCCCTGCATATTGTAAGGTTGATAAAGTTTTAAATGAGTTTGATAAGTATCATTTATGGGCTGATAAAGTCAATGTTAATTATGTAAGTGATATTAATAATAAAGTAATTAATGGGAAGATAAATGAGTTTATTCAATTAAATGAAATTAGACATAATAATGAATTACAGCTAATAGCAAAAAATATTAAGGATAATAAAAAAAATGTTAGAATTGTTTTAATAGGTGGTCCTTCAAGTAGTGGAAAAACAACATCTTCTAATAAACTAGCTTTATATTTAAAAGGTTATGGTATTAATCCTTTTGTAATATCAGTTGATAATTATTTTAAGGAAAGAGAGGATACACAAAAAGATATTCATGGTAATTATATATTTGATACTCTTGAGTCTATAGATACTACCTTATTTAATGATCACTTAAATAAGCTTCTTAATAATGAATGTATAAGTATACCTGAATTTAATTTTATAACTGGTAAAAAAGAATTTAAGAATTCTCCTATTTCTTTAGAAGAAAGAGATATTATAATTATTGAAGGTTTGCATACTTTAAATGAGGAATTGACTAAGAATATTAAAAAGGAAAATAAAGTTAAAATATATATAAGTCCTTTTACACCTTTAGGATTAGATAAACATAATCATGTATCGACTGTTGATTCTAGATTTCTAAGAAGATTAGTAAGAGATAATAGACAAAGAGGTTATAGTGCTGAGGATACTTTAACTAATTGGAGAACTGTGAGAAAAGCTGAAGAAGAAGCTGTATTTCCATACCAAAGTGATGCGGATTTTGTTTATAACACTGCTTTAATATATGAAACAGGAGTGTTAAAAACGTATGCTCTTCCTTTACTTTATTCAATAGATGAGAAAAGTAAAAATTATAGTGAAGCGTTAAGACTTATAAATTTCTTAAAACCTTTCTTTAATATTCCAGCTGATGCAGTACCTAGTACAAGTTTATTAAGAGAATTTATTGGAAATAGTTATTTTGAATAAGGAGGATATAATGATAAGAGTAGCGATTAATGGATTTGGAAGAATTGGAAGATGTGCTTTAAGACAAATAGAGAAATTGAATGATATTGAGGTAGTAGCTATTAACGATTTGAGTGACTCTTTACAACTTGCTTATTTATATAAGTATGATTCTGTTCATAGAACTAATGATGATCATATTAATTATGAAGATGATAAAATTATAGTTAATAATAAAGAAATTAAAATATTTAAAGAAGAAGATCCTAGGAATTTACCTTGGGGAAAATTAAATATAGATGTAGTTTTAGAGTGTAGTGGAGTTTTTACTAGTAGTGAAAAGTCTTTAATGCATATAAATGCAGGAGCTAAGAGAGTTATTATAAGTGCACCATCTAAAGATGAAACTAAAACTATAGTATTTGGCGTTAATCAAAATATTTTATCTAAAGATGATAAAATCATTAGTTGTGCAAGTTGTACTACAAATTGTTTAGCTCCAATAGTAAATATTATTAATAATGAATATGGTATAGTCACTGGATTTATGACTACGGTACATGCTATGACTAATGATCAAGAAACTCTAGATATTCCTCATAAAAAAGGAATAGAAAGTAGAAGAGGAAGAGCAGCTAGTTTAAATATTATTCCTACATCTACTGGAGCAGCTAAGAGTATAGGAGATGTTATTCCAGAACTTAAAGGGAAAATAGATGGTATGGCTCTTAGAGTACCTGTAGGAGATGGGTCTTTAATAGATTTATCTTTGGAAATAGAAAAACATACTACTGTAGATGAGGTAAATAAATTATTTAAAAATAATCAAAATGATGTTATTAGAATAACTAATGCTCCTATAGTTAGTAGCGATATTATAGGAAGTTTAGAAGGGGCTATAGTTGATTCTTTACTTACCAGTATTGTTAGTAATAAAACAAGTCAAATTTTAAAAGTTGTCGCTTGGTATGATAATGAAATGGGATATACAGCTCAAATGCTTAGAGTACTTAAATACTTTGTTTCTTTGTAAAGAAAAGTGTATAGCTTTTCTTTTTATATATATATTGCCTTTTAATTAGGTATAATAATTATATTAGTGGGTGAGTATATGTATAATGGTAAAAGAGTACTAGTAAAAGATAAAGAAGTTAAGAAAACTAGACATTTAAAGAGTAAATTAAATATTAATAGTTTTGATAGAAATTGTATTTCTATAACTCTTATTACTGTAGCTGGAAGTCTATTAATAACTGGATTTGGACTTAGAAGTATGTTAGATGATGTTGTTTTATCTAGAGGAAACGATACTAATAAAGAAGAACTACAAGATATAGCTTTTGATTATTTTAAAAATTATAATAAAATTGAAATAAATGGATATGAAGAACTTCTTGATTTTAAAAATTATGAAGACAGCGATATATTAAAACAAAGTATTGTTAGTGATGTTTCTAGTAAAGAAATAAGTCTTCCTTTTAGTATTGGGGATAATTATAATACTGAAAAAGCTCAAGAATATAAGAATAAATATTATAGTTATGTTTGTGATGCTTCAAGAAAGTATGGTCTTGATCCGGATTTTATTATGGCTCAGTGTACTCAAGAATATGGTAAAGAAAATAATGTTATGCAGATAACTAGAGATATATTTGGTAATAAGTCTTTAGAAAATATTAAGAATTTTGATACAGGAGAAGTAGAAGATGTTTTAATAGTTAATCATGGTAGAGATGGAGATAAAGTAGGGATTAATGATCCTAAAACTAATATCGACTATGGATGCGCTATTATGCAGCAGTTAATATATAAATATAATAATAATGTTTTAATGGCATTACAAGCTTATAATTATGGTTTTCCAACTCTTAATAAAGTAATTAAGGAGTATGCAGATAGTACTGGAAGAAGTGTAGAAGATGTAATTAATGATACAAGTGATATTGGTTGGATGGATCCAGAGTTTATGTTTATAAGTAAAGATTATGGAGACAGTAATTATATAGAGAAAACATTACAATGGTTAAATAAAGATAAATCAGAAATGGGTTTTAAATCATCAAATGGGGAAGATATATATATTTCTTTAAATGAAATTAGAAAAGTTCTATAAGGAGGAAATATGGAAAAAGAAGAAATTGATTTTAATAATAAAAAAGTTATTCTTAGAGTGGATTATAATGTTCCAATTACTAATAATAAAATAACTGATAATTTTAAAATATTATCTAGTTTAAAAACAATTAATTATTTATTAGATAAAAACGCTAAAATTATATTGATGTCTCATTTAGGTAAAATAAATAATGAAACTGATAAACAAAATAATAGTCTTAGATTAGTAGCTTTAGAACTTAGCAAAATCATAGGATTTGGAGTTAAGTTTTGTCCTTTTACTAGAGGAAGAGAACTTGAAGATATGATTGATTCTCTTTTACCAAAAGAGATTTTATTAATGGAGAATACAAGATTTGAGGATGTTCCTAATAATTATGAAAGTGGATGTGATATGGAATTATCTAAGTATTGGGCAAGTCTTGGGGATATATTTGTTCTAGATGCATTCGCTAGTGCTCATAGAAAGCATGCATCAACTTTTGGAATACCTTCTTTTATTCCATCAACTCTTGGATTTTTAGTTAATAGTGAAATAGAAGTTATGGATAAAATAAAAGTAATTAATAAATCTCTTTTATTGGGAGGTTCTAAAGTATCTGATAAGATTAAATTAATAAGTAGTTTAAGTAAAAATTCTGATTATATTTGTTTAGGTGGAATGATGTGTTTTACATTTCTAAAGGCAAGTAAAGAAGAGACGTATGATAATTTTGTTGATGAATCTTTCTTATCTACAGCGAAGAAATTATTAGAAGATAATAAGAATAAGATTATTTTACCTATAGATGTTGTTACTAATAATGGAATAAAAGATGTTTATAAGATAAATAAAAGCGATATTATTTTTGATATAGGTCCAAAAACTATTTCTTTATTTGAGGATAAATTATTAAATAGTTCATGTGTAATATGCAATGGTACTATGGGTAAGTTTGAAGATTCAAAGTATAAAAATGGTACTACTGAGTTATTTAAGTTTTTGAATAATAATAGCATTAAAACTATTGTTTGTGGTGGAGATACTTCAAATGCAGTTCACGAATTAGGGATTGATTTTGATTATGTTTCAACTGGTGGAGGAGCTACTTTAGAATATCTTGAAAAAGGTAGTTTAGAAGTAATTGATCATATTAAGAAGGCTAATAAATGAAAAAAATTATTTTAAATCATAAAAGTTATTTGAATTTTGATGAAATAGTAAAATATAAAGAAAAATTAGAAAATTTTAAATGTGATAAATATGATTTAATATTATTTCCAAATGTTTTATATTTATCTCTTTTTAATAAAAGTTCTTTAAATATCGGATGTAGTAATTTTTATTCATTTACTTATGCTAGTGTTACTGGAGAAATAAATTTAAGAAGTCTTAAATTTATGGGTATTAATTATACTTTAATCGCTCATCCTGAGCGAAGGAAAGTTGGAGAAAGTATTTATTTAACTCGTGAAAAGTTAGAGAAAAGTTTACTTGGTAAAATGAATACAATTTTATGTGTTGGAGAAACTTCTAAGAAAGAAAATGCAAATAAAATTATACTAAAACAACTTAAGTTTTTATTATCTGAAACTAATAAAGATAATATAGGATATTTATCTATTGCTTATGAGCCTACATATTTAGTTGAAAGTAATGATGCATTACAAATAGATGAGTTAGACAAAACTATTAAATATATTAAGAAATATATTAAGAAAGTTTATTCTTATGATATAGAGGTATATTATGGTGGAGGGGTAACGTTTAATAATTATAAAGAAATATTAAACGTGACAGATGGTGTGCTTTTTGGTAAAATAAGTTTAGATATTGATGATTTAATAGAGTCTATAGAAGGGTAGGAATATTATGTTAATTTTAGATATTGTTAATGATTTTTGTCAGTCTTCTTCAGGTTTAAGTGTTGTTTTAATTCTTAAGTATGGTTTAATTATTCTGCAGGTAGCTGCACCTATCATTCTTATTGTTATGCTTATGGTTACTTTTACTAAAGCGATTACTTCAGGATCTGGTAAGGAAGATGCTTTATCTAAAGCATTTCATGAAGCTGGAAATAAAGCAATTGCATGTATTATGGTATTTCTTTGTTCTACTGCAGTTTTAATGCTTACTAATTTAATAGGTGCTACTAAATTCTCCGATTCTTTAAGTTGTTGGGGAAGTAATGTAACTGTGGAATCAATTAATTTAATGAGAGAAGCAGAAAAAGCTAAGAAAAAAGCAGATGCTCAAGCTGCAATAGATGCAGCTAAAGCTAAGCAAGAATTACAAGATTCTTCTAGTGGATCAACTGGTGGAGGTACTAGTGTACCTTGGGACGGAGCAGTTAAAAACGGTGAAAAAGTAGGGAATGTCGTTAGATATAAACAATGTAGTTATAAAATACCAGGAGATATAAATATTTGTAGTTCAGGATGTGGTTCTACTTCAGTTGCTATGATAGCATCTGGACTTATGGGTACTAAGTATGATCCAGCTTATGTTGCTAATATTGCTATTAGCTCAGGTAATTTAAAGAAGGAAGGTATGTCTCCAAGTGGTGTACATGCTTTAGGAGAAAAGCTTGGTTTAACAGGAGATATACTTTTTGAAACTTCTGGAGCTTCTTATTATAGTTCTGTTAGTAATAAAATTATGTTAGATGCAGTTTCTTTATCTAAAGAATCAAAGCAAATATCTACTGCGATTCTTCAAGATAATAAGCAGGTGGTTTTAGGCGTTCCAGGACATTTTCTAGTATTAGATAAAAGTTCTAAATCTGGTAAGATTCATTTAGTTAATCCAGCAGGAACTGGAATAGTAGAAAAAAATAGTACATATTATCCTACTGAAGGAGATTTTACTATTAGTGAATTATTTGAAGCTATAAAAGATTATAATAGTAGATGTATAGATGGTTGGTATGTTAATGGAGAATTAAGGCATACTTGTGGATGGAGAAATGCAGTAGCTTTTAAGAAATATTAAGGAGATGAGGATTAAATGGAATATATTAAAGAACATAAAAGTACTTTTATAGCTGTATGTATTATATTAGGAATAATAATTATATTTGCTTTTGTTAATATATTTGTAAAACATGATTCTTTAAATAAGAAATATAGTGATAAAGAATATGTATATACTTATATGAAAAGTGATTCAGAATCTAAAAATCAAATATCTCGTATGCCTCAAATTAATTTGAAGTCAGATTATACTGATAATATTAATAAAGAAATACAAAATAAGTTTTTTGATTTAACAGCTCATGATTTTAATTTATTTGATTATGAATATTCAATATATAATGGGATTTTATCTTTACTTATTAAAACAGATACTATGTCAGTAATTGAAGGAACTAATTTTTTAAATAGTTATAAGGATGAAACTATTTGTTCTAATGATTTTAGTAATATTAGTTACTATGTATATAATATAGATATTAAAAATAAAAAAATAGTGAGTAATCAAGAACTTTTAACTATGTTTAACATTTCTGATAATGATAAAAATATTAAATTAGATAATATTTTAAATGATAGATTTATAGCTGAAAAAGATATGTTAAAAGGACAAGATTTAGGAGTATGTAATTACAACTGTTACATTAATGAACTTAAGTTAAATGATATTAAACAAAGTAATGTTTTATTTATAAAAAACAAGTCTTTATATTCTTTATATTCTTATGATTTATATAGGTTATATGGATGTAAAAATAATTTTCCTGATAATTATCAAAACAATTTTTATTTTAAAATAACTGAATAACAAAATGTAATTATTTTGTTATTTTTTTATGCTAAAAATCGACATAATTAGACAATTTTAGACTTATTCTTCTCTAGAATAATATATAATTTTTTAGTATTATTAATAAGGAAAAAAGAAAGAGGAAGAATAAATGAAAACAAGAGTTATGTTAGTTGATGATAATAAAGGTATGGTTGGAATGATTAAAGAATATTTTAATGATCATAAACTAATCGATATAGTTTTAGAAGCTTATGATGGAGAAGAAGCTATGAAAGTAATAGAGGAACATATAGAAGATTTTGATGTTGTTTTATTAGATTTAATTATGCCTAAGAGAGATGGAATTTTTGTACTAGAATCTATGAGTGATAAACATATTAATAAAAATGTTATTGTGGTTACTTCTTATAATGAACAGGAGACTATAAGGAAAGTAAGTGAATACGGAGTTAAGTTCTTTATATTGAAACCATTTGATTTAATAGATTTGGAAAAGAAAATATTAGAATCAGTTAAAATGCCTAGTGCATCAAATGAAATAATTAATTTACATAAAAATAATGTTCAGATTTCAGTTACTAAAATATTACATGAATTAGGTATACCTTCGCATATTAAAGGGTATCAATATATTAGAGAAGGAATAGGACTAGTGTATGAGGATCAATCTTTAATAGGTGGAATTACTAAAGAATTATATCCTGAGATAGCTAAAAGATATGAAACTAATGTCTCAAGAGTTGAAAGAGCTATTAGACATGCTATCGAAATTAGTTGGAATAGAGGAGATTGGGATTTAATGGAAGAGATATTTGGTCATTCTGTTGATATTGACAGAGCTAAACCAACTAATTCGGAATTCATAGTCACTATCGCTGATAAATTAAGACTTGATAGTTATAAGACTAATAAAACTAAAGCTGCAAATTATTAAAAATTATTTTGTTATATTTTTTTGAAGAAATATTAAATTTGTGTTATTATATTTAATAGGTGGAATATGAAAAAAATAATACTTATAGTACTAGATGGGTTTGGACTAAGTGATAAAACTGAAGGAAATGCAATTAAACAAGCTGCAACGCCTAATATAGATAGTTTCTTAGGTGTTTTTCCTCATGCAGAGTTAAATGCTAGTGGAGTAGATGTTGGACTTCCTAAGAATCAAATGGGTAATTCAGAAGTAGGACATATGACTATAGGAAGCGGAAGAGTTATAAAACAACCTCTTAGTATTATAAATGATAAAATTAAATCAAAAGAGTTTTTTAGTAATGAAAAGTTAATTGATGTTATGAATCATGTTAAAGAAAATAATAGTACGCTTCATTTAATAGGGTTGTTATCTAGTGGGGGAGTTCATTCTAGTAGTTCTCATTTTTATGCAGCTCTTGCTATGGCAAAACTACAACATGTAAATAAAGTTGTGTTTCATTTTATTACTGATGGAAGAGATTCTTCAGTTATGGGAGCTAAAAAGTTTATAGCTGATTTTATGGCTAAAGCAGAAAAACTTCAATTAGGAGTAATTGGTTCAATTAGTGGAAGATATTATGCAATGGATAGAGCTAATGAGTTTAATAGAATAAAAAAAGCATATGATGCGATGTGTTATGGTCAAGGGAATTATTTTAGAACTTATAATGATGCACTAGATGTTCACTATAAAAATGGTATTACTGATGAGTTTATTAATCCTAGTATTATTACTAAAGGAGCAGAGATTAAAGATAATGATAGTGTTTTATTTATTAATTTTAGACCGGATAGAATGAAACAATTAATTGATGCAATGTGTGATGTTAAATTTAATGTATTTAAAACTAAGAGATATAATAATGTTAAGTTTTGTTCTATATTTAAGTTACATAATAGTATAGATTATGCATATGAGCTTGAAACAATAAATAATACTTTTGGTGAATATATTGCAGGACTTGATTTTAAGCAAGCTAGAATAAGTGAAACAGAAAAATATAATCATGTTACATTTTTCTTTGATGGGTGTAAAATTTTAATGGATAAATCAATTAATAAGATTATAGTTCCGTCTTTAAATATCCCAACATATGATAAAAAACCAGAAATGAGTTTGGGGGACGTTACTAGTAATTTACTTAGTATTATGGAAGATGATTATGATTTCATTTTATGTAATTTTGCAAATCCTGATATGGTAGGACACACTGGTAATTTGAAAGCTACTATGGATGCTATTGAGATATGCGACTTTTGTTTAGGTAAAATATTTGAAAAGAGTATGGAACATTTATATGATTTAGTTATTGTATCAGATCATGGTAATGCAGAAAGATTACTTAATAGCGATGGATCTTTTAATACTGAACATACAACTAGTAAAGTTCCTTTTATAATTTGTAGTGATGAATATAAGTTAAAAGAAGAGGGAAGTTTATCTGATGTTATTCCAACTATTATAGATATGTATGATATTAAAAAACCTGATGAAATGACTGGAAAGAGTTTATTAATTAAATAATTATATATATAAAAAGAAGATTATTACTAATCTTCTTTTTTTGTATCATCTAATTTTTGTACATTTATGTTACTTTTTCTAATGTTATTCTTTTTATTTCTTAGAGTTTGATATAAAGCAGGCATATGATTTATCACAAACATTTTTAACCAATTTCTAAATTTTTTCTTTCCTTCAGCAAGAAATACTAATAGGTGTCTTGGTGTTAAAGGTCCTACAAATACAAAGTCCCAAAATTTTTCAATTATATGTCTAGCTTTTGTATCTTCTTTGTAACACCATTTATATTTTTTTACGAAAAACATAAAGTAGTCAGCTGCAAATAATACTTGATGATCTGGAAATTGTGGCTGTTTTATAAATACTTTAGTTTTTGGAGTTATTTCCCTTAAGAATCCAGCTTCTTCTGCCGTTTTTTTAAGTTCAGTAGCAGGATATGGATAAAAAATATTTGGGATAATTTGATTTGATTTTAATTTTGCATTTAATTTAACTGTTTCTAACGCTTTATGTAAGTCCTCGTAAGGAAGACCTAATATATTATAAGTTAGAACTGTTATTTTATATTTATTAAACCAATTAGAACAATTTATCATTTGTTCATCTGTTGTGAATCTATGAAGATATTTATGTCTTATTTCTTCATTTCCACTTTCGAGTCCAATATCTATAGTATAACATCCAGCTTCTTTCATACGTTTAACTGTATCTTCTGATACAATATCAAATCTTAAATTACAAGTGAATGGTAACTTTATTTCTTTTGTATAAAGTTCCATGAATTTATCAAACCAATCTTTATACATATTTATGATAGCATCTCTAAAGTTAATATATTTTATATTTGGATATTCTTTTAATATATTTTTTATAAGTTCAATACTTTTCTCTGGACTTCTAAATCTTGCGTATTTAGCTTTATTAGGATAAATATTTCTAAAATTTCCATTTCCACAATAAGTACAAGAATATAAGCAACCTCTACTTAATAGTATTAAAGCTGTGTCAGTTTTTGTTGTATCTAAATTTTTATAGTCAAATAAATCTATATCTGGAAAAGGTAATTCATCTAAATCTTCAATTAAAGGTCTTACAGCATTTTTAATTATATCTTTACCTTTAAAGAACCAAAAACTTAGTGTCTTTGTATAATCTTTATTATCTTTCATTTTATCCATTAAATCTCTTAGCGGATATTCTCCTTCTCCAATACATACTGCATCTAGTCCTTTATAGTTTATAAAATCTTCAGGAGCTAAAATAGCATGATAACTTCCTACAAATGTAAACACAGTTTTATTTACATCTCTTGTCCATTTTACTAAATCTTTATTATATTCAAACATAGTTGTACGTGTTGAGAATCCTATTAAATCTATGTCCTTGTATTCTTTTAATCTAGCTTTATATTCTTTTTCTTTAAATTCATGATTGATATGCATCAATGATACTTTATATCCTGCTGCTTTAATAACAGCTGATATAGATGCAACTCCTTCACTATAACTTCCGCCACTTGTCTTTTTAATAGTGTCTCCTTCAATAAAATCTGGATATACTAAAAGAAGATGTAATTGTTTATTAGTTTTTTTCATATTTGTAAGTCCTCTTTTCATATACTAATTATATAAAAAATACTAATATAAGTAAATGAAAAAAGGCTTATTTAGCCTTTTAATTTAAAAAAACATTTTATTTTATCTCTATTGTTTTCTTATTAGTTTTATCTTCTGCTTTTGGTAACATAACAGTTAATACTCCATCTTTGAATTCTGCTTTAATATCATCAGCTTTAATATCTCCAACATAGAATGATCTAGAGTAAGAAGTTGTTTTTCTTTCTCTTCTGATGTAGTTTTTCTTTTCATCTTTATCAACTTTATTTGATGTTGCATTTATGCTTAGATATCCATCGTTGTAGTCGATATTAATATCTTTTTTGTCAAAGCCTGGCATATCTGAAATAATATTACAGATTCCATCTTTTTCAAAAATATCGCATTGCATTGAATTTAATCCTTTTGTAGGATAAAACCCATCAAAGTCACCAAAGAAATCATCATCAAAAAATCTACTTGGTAATAAACTCATATTTTCATCCCCTTTCTTACAATTATTATTATACTTAAATATTGGCAGTTGTCAATAGAGAGTGCCAAAATAATTATTTTTTTTATAATGAGTCTAATCCATCTAATAAATCCTTAATACTTACGTCTAATTGAGATGCTATTAAGTAAAGAGTTTCTATTGAAATAGTAGCATGTACTTTAATTGATTCTAAATTTTTTATATAACCGTAAGATAAACAACAAGCATTAGCTAAATCTTGGCCTGTTATGCCTTTATTTAATCTTGCTATTTTAATGTTTTGACCTATTGTATTGTAAATAAGTTCACTATTTACTTTAATTCCAATATTTTCCATTTATTTCACCATGTTTATTTTCTCACAGTTTAAACTTATCTTTGGTCATTGTATAGATGACCAAGTAAAACTTTATGCCTGTATTTAATGTTTTATTAGATAGTTATCATACTTTTGTTTATCTATTGTAAATAAAGAAATAGCAAAAAAATTGTCAATATATAACGTTTGACTTCTAGCAATTTAATTTGTATTATATTTATAGTGAATTAATCTTGATTTAAGGAGAAATTATGAAGAAAAACAAATTTTTAAAATTATTAAAAGATAAACTTATTTTATTAAAAGTTAAAAATATTGATAATGAAGTAAAAATAATTTCTGATATTATTGATAAAGATGTTGATAATGGGCTTAGTGAATATGCATCTGTTAAGAAATTAGGATCAATTGATATACTATCTTCTAGTATTAAAGATAAGAAAAGTAAAAAAAATAAAAAAAGTATTAAATTTAAAAAGTATTACATAAATAAAACTGTAGAAACAGAAAAAGTAGAAAAAGAAATAAAGAACTTTAAATTAAATAATGTTATTCTTATTTTAGAGATATTTTTATCTTTAGTTTTATCTATTTGTTTGCTTTTTACAGTAGCGAGTTTATATAGTTTATTAGATGGAAGTAAAATGTATGGATTATCTATTTTCTTTACTTTTATATGTGTTTTTCTATTTTATATTATATTTCTTCTTCATAATATTAATTATGAAAAGAAAATAGGATTTAAATTTACTTTGATTTTCACAATTATATGTATATGTTTATCTGGTACAGGAGCTGGACTATTTTTGGTAGAAGTTTTCAATCTTGAAAATGTTAGTAATGTATCTTCAGTTTATATTATGTCTAAAGAAGAAAAGAAGTATCCTTTACCAACTAATGGAGAGAAATATCTTATTTATTTAAATTCTAAATATAAGACTAATATTAAAATAATTTATGATGATGAACTGGATGGAATGATTAAAGTTAGTGCAAATTATTATGATAATTATTATAATTTAATTCTTAAGTCTGAATGGAAGAATTTATATATTTCTTTTCATAAGGATTATAGAGATATAATTAGTACTTATTTAGATGGTTTTAGAGAAGGAAAATCTTATAATATGAATGAATTACAGAGATATACTTTAACTATATCTATTAATGAAAAGGATAAAGATATTATTGGATTTATTAAATAGTTATTAATGTAAATTACTTAGGAAATCATCTAATGATGATGTTTTTTCTTTTATATTTGACATAAATGTATTAATAACTGATGGATCAACAGAGGCGATTACTTCTTTTAAATGTTCTATATCATATATAAAGGGATTATATTTTTCTTTTACTTCTTTTTTATTAAGATTAATTATTTTTGAATTCACTCTATTTTCTATTAATATTTGTGATGTTGAATTAGTTACTAGAATTTGACCTATTAATATTATCCAGTTACCTAGAGCGTTTTGTTCATTAGCGGTTAAGTTATCTATTAGAATATATCCAATTAGTGCAGATAATGCCGTAGTTACTCTTGGATTTGTATTAAATAATTCATCCATATACTTTCCCCTTTATATAAGGTTATGTTCTTGCTTATGCTTTTATTTATGTAGTAATAATGTAAAAACATTAATGTTTGTGTTCATATTGATTTGGTTATTGTGTTATAATATTATTTAGGAAGAGGTGAATCGTAATGGAACTAAAAGGAAGTAAGACTGAAGCTAATTTAGTAACAGCTTTTGCTGGTGAAAGCCAAGCAAGAAACAAATATACATATTATGCTTCTCAAGCTAAGAAAGATGGTTATGAGCAGATTGGTGGTATCTTCGAAGAAACTGCTGGTAATGAAATGGAACACGCTAAGTTGTGGTTTAAAGCATTACATGGTGGTAAAGTACCAACTACTACAGATAATTTACAAGATGCAGCAACTGGAGAAAATTATGAATGGTCTACTATGTACAAAACTATGGCTGATGAAGCTAGAAGTGAAGGTTTTGATGATATAGCTAGATTATTTGATGCAGTTGGTGGAGTTGAAAAAGATCATGAAAAGAGATATTTGAAATTATTATCTAATATTAATGAGAATATGGTATTTTCAAGTGAAGAAGAGACTATTTGGATTTGTAGAAATTGTGGACATATTTATAGAAGCAAAGATGCTTATGAAGTTTGCCCTGTATGTGCTCATCCAAAATCATATCAACAAAGATATGTAGAAAATTATTAAAAAAAATAATCTTATAAAAAGTAAAATTTAATTTTTACTTTTTTTTGGGTTTTAACAGAAGAAGTAATTAGGCATATATTAATATGGGGAAGTGAATATATGAAGTTATATGATGGAAAACTTGATGAGGAACTTTTAATAACTAATGTGAATATTTTAGGTAAAGAACAAAAAAGATTGTTTGATTTAGGAATATTACCAGGTAATAGTATTAAAAAAACTTTAGTTAGTATTTTTAATGATCCTTGTGCTTATGAAATTAAAAATACTGTAATTGCTTTAAGAAATATAGATGCTAAGAATATAGAAGTGGAGAATATATATGAACAATGAAAAATTAATATTGTTAAGTGGAAATCCTAATGTTGGAAAAAGTTCTATTTTTAATTTACTTACAGGAATGCATCAACATACTGGAAATTGGACTGGAAAAACTGTAAGTACTCAAATAGGAAGATATAAAAAAGATAAGAATATAAAATTAGTTGATCTTCCTGGGACTTATTCTTTACTATGTATTTCTTTAGAAGAAGTTGTCGCTAGAGACGCGATATTATTTGATAATCCTTATAAGAATATTATAGTAGTTGATTCTTGTTCTTTAGAAAGAAATTTAAATTTAGTTTTACAAATATTAGAAGTAAGTAAAAATGTTATTCTATGTTTAAATTTAAAAGATGAAATGGATAGTAAAGGAATTAGTATAGATATTAATAAATTAGAAAGTATGTTAGGAGTCAGTGTGGTATTATGTAGTGCAAGAAATAAAGAAGGTATAAAAAAATTAACTTCTTTAATGTATGAAGAAAAAGAGAATAAAGGAATAAATATTAAATATGATTTTGGATTAGAAAAAAGAATAAATGAGTTAGAACTTTTAATTGAGGAAAACATAAGTATTGATAAAAGATTTGTTGCTTTAAAACTATTAGAAGGGGATAAAACAATAGTTAATAGTATTAAAGAAAGATTTGGAAAAGATATACTTAGTGAAAAAGTAAATAATTATTTAAGAGATGTTGATTCTATGAAGATAAGAAAAGTTATTTCTTTAAAAATAAATGAAATTTGTATTGATATTGCTAATAATTGTGTAAGTAATGAAAAAGATAATATTAATAGTACTACAAGAAAAATTGATAATATTTTAACTAATAAGTTATGGGGTAGTATTATATCTATTATGTTATTATTTTTAGTGTTTTATATTACTATAGTTCTTTCAAATATACCGAGTGCGATGTTAAGCAATTTATTTAATTTTTTAATTGATAAAACATTAGATTTTTGTATTTCTTATGATATTTCACAATATATTTATGGTCCTATAGTGAGTGGATTGTTTAGAACTTTAGGGTGGGTAGTATCAGTTATGCTTCCTCCTATGCTAATATTTTTTGCTTTATTTGGTTTAGCTGAGGAATGTGGATTGCTTCCTAGAATTGCATTTAATGCAGATAAAATATTTAAAAAATGTAAGGCTCATGGTAAACAGGTACTAACTATGTGCATTGTAGTGACATGAGTGTAAGAAAATGATATAATTTTTTATATAAGATTAGGAGATAGATATGAAGAAATTTATGAAAATATTAGTTATATTTTGTGTGTCAATGGTTATTGGAATATCGAATATTGATGCAAAGGAAAGAAATAATATTACTTTTGTACCTGATAAGACTGAATGTAATACTGGGGATTATATTACTTTTAAATTAAGTTCTAAATTTTTAAATGATGAAGTAAATTCTTTAGTAGGTAATATATCATATGATACTTCAGTTTTTGAATATGTTTTACCAACTAATTTTAAACTGATGAATAATTGGGATAATTTATTTTATAATTCTCTAAATGGAAGTTTTAGTATAATTAATACTAAAGGATTTAAAAAAGGTGATATATTTTCTATTACTTTGAAAGTTAAAAAAGATACTATTATTGGTCAAAGTAACGTTAATATAGAAAGTTTATCGATGAGTACTGGAAAAAAAGAACTAAATATTAAAGATGATGATCTTTTAAATAATATAAGTATTATTAAGAATAATAATTTACCTGGAGTTATTGAAACTGGTAAGGAACTTACTAATTTCTCTTATATAACAAAAGTTAGTAATACTGTTTTGCAATTTGTATTATATTTATTTTTAATTATACTTGAATTATTAGTATTAATTTGGTTTTTAAAAAAGATACTTAATAATAAAAAAATTAATAAAAAAGTATTTAAAGTTGCTAATTTATTAGTGTTTAGTGTTATATTTCTTCAACTTATTTTAGTTTCAATAGGGGCTTATAAAACACTTGATTCTAAAGGGGATATTAATAATGATAAATCTGTTAATAATGATGATATTATCTTAGTGCAAAAATACTTAGTTGGGTTAAATAATATTAATAATAAAGATCTTAAGTATGTAGATGTAGATATAAATGGAAAAATCTCTATTAATGATTTAGGTAAGATTATAAGAAAAGTAAATAAATAGAAATATTTATTTTTTTTGCATAGACTTTTAGTATGAATAATTATATAGAGAAAAAAATAGAATATTTAATTAATAATAAGCTTTATGAAGATGGTGTTATTAGTAGTAAGGTATTTAATATAATTAGGGATTTACTTCTAAAAGAATTAGAGGATATTTCATGAGTTTATATGAAATTAGAAAATTAATTAATACTGGAGTAAGTATTAATAATATTAAATTAAGAGTAACTTTTTATGCTAGAGTATCTACTTCTAAAGATGAACAACTAAATTCTTTATCTAATCAAATTTCATATTTTGTTGATTATATTAAAAAAAATAGTAATTGGGAATATATAGAGGGTTATATTGATGAGGGAGTAAGTGCTACAAAAATTAATAATAGAAATAATTTTATTAGAATGATAAATGATGCTAAAAATGATAAATTTGATTTAATTTTAACAAAAGAAGTTAGTAGATTTTCTAGAGATACAATTGATAGTTTAGAATACACAAGAAAACTATTAGAATATGATACTGCTGTATATTTTTTATCTGATAATATAAATACAATTAATTCTGATAGTGAACTTAGACTTACTCTTATGTCTTCTTTGGCACAAGATGAGGTAAGAAAATTAAGTGAAAGGACTAAGTTTGGCTTAAGAAGAGCTGTACTTAGTGGTAAAGTTCTTGGAAATAATAATATTTATGGGTATAAAAAAAATAATGGAACTTTAATTATTGATGTGGAAAGTAAACATTTAATTGAAAATATTTTTACTCTTTATGTTAAAGAAAACATTAGTTTAAGAGCTTTATCTGATAAACTATTTAATATGGGATTTAAAAGTAATAATGATACCCCACTTCATCCTAATACTATTAAAAGAATAATAATGAATCCTAAATACAAAGGTAACTTTACTGGGCTAATAACAGAGAAAGTAAATTATAGAAGTAATAAAAGACGTAAGAATAATGATAATATGATTAATTATGAATGTAGTAGTATTCCTAAAATTATTTCTAAAGAATTATGGAATAAAGCTAATAAAAAAATGATAGAAAGAGGAAGTAATAGAGCTTTAAGTCAAAAAGGTAATAAATATTTATTTTCAAGTAAGCTTATATGTTCTAAACATAATTGTGGATATGTTCATAGATATACACAAAAAAATAAAAATTGTTATTTTTGTAAGAATTATAATGATACCGGAAGAAGAAGTTGTGAACATTCTATTTTAATAGAAAAAGATTTAAAAAATGTGTTAAATTCATATTTTAATACTTTAAATATTAAAAATATTAAGAGTAGTTTAATTAATAGATATATGAA
>JAVXDN010000006.1:0-25833 GCA_036658935.1 Bacilli bacterium
TGGTGCTTGTGGAGAGAATCGAACTCTCACAACATAGTTACACGATTTTGAGTCGTGCGCGTCTACCAATTCCGCCACACAAGCAATTGCTTTTAACAATAAACAAATTATAGCATATATATAAATACGTGTACATATATATAATTTATATACTAAAAATTCACAGTTATAAAATTTGTCGAATTAGTTTAGTTGACATGACTATTTTAAAGCACTATAATTATAAAAAAAGAGGAGAAGATTAGTGTAGTGAATATTATTAATATTGAAATATATACCATTTGTATTATTTTTTGTTTATGCGTTGATTATATTATTAAATATAAAATTAATAAAGATAAAAACACGATTTTACTTCTTTTAGAATGTTTAAGTATTATATTATTATCATCTATAAACATTCTTATATATTTGCAAAATTCATCACCAATAGTACAAAGTATATTAATATGTTTATTCTTTGTTTTTGCATCAGTTCCAATACTACTGCAATGCCTACATGTAAACTTAAATTATTTATTTCCAAATGTTAAGAAAATAAAAATATGTATTTTTCATTACATATACTTTATTTTATATTCATTTTCTGTTCTAGCGACATTCTTATTTTATCCAATTTATGAACATAATATTGATAGCTATATGCAAGCATCTCAATATAAATTTTTACTTCTTCTAATTTTAATTCCAATATTACTAACATTCATTATAAGCATAATTAAAAAACAAAAAATTAACCCTAAAATATTTTTTGCTTTATCTATCCCAATAGTTGGTATATTATTAGATGTATTTATTAATAAAGGCACATATATTAATGTAGCGTATACATTATCTCTTCTAATGTTATATATGTTGAAATATGATCAAGTAATAAATAGAGATCCTCTTACTGGATTATATAATAGAAGATTTTTCAATAATTTTAAATTTGATAAAGATAAATTAAATGTAGTATATATGATAGATGTAGACAATTTCAAAACCATTAATGATACATATGGTCATAAAGTAGGGGACCAAACATTAAAAAAAATAGCTCTTTCAATAAATTCATCAATTAGACTTACTGATTATGCAATAAGATATGGTGGAGATGAATTTATAGTAATTGCTGAACTTAAAGATAAAGCAGAAATTAATAAAATTAAAAACAGAATATATAAAAAATTAAAAGAAGTTAGTAAAACCTCTGAATTTGAAATAAGCGTATCGGTGGGAACAGAAATATTTGATGTAATAAATGATGAGATTGATGAAGTACTCTTTAGAGCTGACAAAAGAATGTACGAAGAAAAAGACGAAAAGAAAAAACATATATAAGTATTTAAAACGTAAATAAATAGATTTACGTTTTTTTATGTAAAGAAAATAATTTCTTTTTCCGATACTTACGGTATACTATAAAACTTTCACATAATGTTCGTTGTATTTGTATTTTTGGGTGTTATAATCAAATTAAGATAAAAGTAGGAAGAGACATTTTTGTAGACAGAAAATGTTTAATAACCATCTCCTATTTTTGTTATTGATAATCGTAGAAAAGGAGTGAGGAAATGATAAAATCAATAATCAAAAGAAGCGGAAAATTACAAGACTTTAATCGTGATAAGATTGAAGAAGCCGCAGGAAAAGCAATAAAAGCTACATACCCAGAGAAAGAGGATGATTTAGTTAAGAGTGAATCATGTTACATAACTAACAATGTAATATTAACTCTAGAAGCTAAAGGCGAGGAAATAGTTTCTCTAGAAAGTGTACAAGATGCAGTAGAAACATCTCTAATGATGGCAGGAATGGGCGAAGTAGCTAAGAATTACATTAGATACCGTTATCAAAAAGAACTATTAAGAGATGATAAATTATCTTCAAGAGCAGTAGAAAACATGGTAAGTAATTACATGGATGAAAAGGATTGGACAGTAAAAGAAAACTCAAATATGGATTATTCCCTACAAGGATTAAACAATTATATAGTTACAGAAGTAACTAAGAATTTTTGGTTAAACCATATTTTCTCTAAAGAACAAAAAAATGCTCATGAAAGTGGAGATATTCACATACATGATTTAAGTAGTTTTTCAGCATATTGTTGTGGATGGGATATGGAAGGAATCTTAATGGAAGGCTTTAGAGGAGTGAAAAATAAAATCCAAAGTGCACCAGCCAAACATTTTAGAGCTCTTTTAGGTCAAGTAGTAAACTTTATTTATACATTACAAGGAGAAAGTGCAGGAGCTCAAGCCTTATCTTCATTTGATACTTATGTCGCTCCATTTATAAAAAGTGATGGACTTGATTATAAACAAGTAAAACAAGCAGTACAAGAATTTGTTTTTAATATGAACGTACCAACTAGAGTAGGTTTTCAAACACCATTTTTTAATATAACTCTAGACTTAAAAGTAACATCTTTATTCGCTGAAAAACCAGTTATAATAGGAGGACAATATCAAAACTTCTTATATAAAGATTGTCAAAAAGAAATGGATATGTTCAATAAAGCATTTTGTGAAGTTATGATGTCAGGAGATGCCTCAGGCAGAATATTTACTTTCCCAATACCAACTTATAATATAGGAAAAGACTTTGACTGGGATAGTCCAATCACTGATGAAGTTATGAAAATGACTAGTAAATATGGAATTCCATACTTTGCTAACTTTATTAACAGTGATATGTCTCCAGAAGATGCAAGAAGTATGTGTTGTAGATTAAGAATAGATAATAGAGTATTAAGAAAAAGAGGTGGAGGATTATTTGGCGCTAACCCACTAACTGGAAGTATAGGAATAGTTACAATAAACTTACCAAGACTCGGATATTTATATAAAGATAAAGAACAATTAAAACTTCATTTAAGAACTTTGATGGATATGTGTAGAGATATTCTAGAAACAAAAAGAAAAATAGTAGAAAAGAATACTGAAGAAGGACTATATCCATATAGTAGATTCTATCTAAAAGATGTAAAAGCTCACTTAGGTGGATATTGGAAGAATCACTTTTCAACTATTGGAATTATAGGAATGAATGAATGTATTAGAAACTTTACAAATGATAAAGAAGATATCACCGGTACATATGGTCAAGAATTTTCTAAAGATATATTAGATTTTATGAATGCAGTATTAGTAGAATATCAAGAAAATGGAGACTTGTATAATCTAGAAGCAACTCCCGCTGAAGGTACCGCTCCAAGAATAGCATATTGTGATAAAAAGAAATATCCTGATATTATAACATCTGGTGATAAAGAAGTATGTTATACAAATAGTACTCAACTCCCAGTTGGAGCAACAGATGATTTGTTTGAAGCAATAAAACTTCAAAATGATTTACAAATAAAATACACAGGTGGAACTGTAATGCACGCATTTTTAGGAGAAAGAATACATGATCCAAGCGTTACAAAAAATCTTATAAAAACTATATTTACTCAATTTGAATTACCATATTTATCTATAACTCCAACATTTAGTATATGTGAAGAACATGGATATCTAGATGGGGAACAAGAAACATGTCCAACATGCGGTTCTCCTTGTGAAATATGGACAAGAGTAGTAGGATTTTATAGACCAATACAAAGTTTTAATAAAAGTAAAAGAGATGAATATAACTGTCGTAAGGAATATAAAGTAGAATGATATACGGAATACAAAAATTATCATTAGTAGATTATCCTAAAGAAATCTCATTAGTAATCTTTACTGGTGGATGCAACTTTAATTGTGGATTTTGTCATAATAAAAGTATAGTAGAAATGAAAGAAAAACAATTAAGTGAAGAATATGTCCTTTCATTATTAAAAGAAAGAATAAACTTTATCCATTGTGTTGTAATAACTGGTGGAGAGCCAACTATATATAAAGAAAGATTAACATCTCTTATAATTAAAATAAAAGAAATGGGATTTAAAGTAAAACTAGATACAAATGGAACTTCTCCAGAATATGTGTCGTTATTACTAGAAAAGAATCTCCTTGATTATATTGCAATGGATATAAAGAATACTTTTATAAAATACAATGAAACTATCTCTTCATCAACTGATATTAATACTATTAAAAAAAGTATTAAATTAATTGAAAATAGTAAAATTCCTTATGAGTTTAGAACTACAATTAATAAAACAAATCATACTATAGAAGACATAAAAGAAATAATAACATATGTAAAAGATCCAACTAAACTATATATTCAAGGATATGAATATAGTGAATATCAAATAAATAAACAAGATTATAAAAGCTTTACAAAAGAAGAACTAAAAGAAATAGAACAAATTACTAAATTAAAAGTTAAAATGTAATAAAAGAAGAGTTTTTATTTTAAAACTCTTCTTTTAAAATTGTAAGTCTTGTAATATCTTTTAGTGCATTATATAATTTAAATATAGAAAAGAGGCAAATATATGAAAAAAGTAGGAACTACAGTTAGAGGAATTAGAACTCCTGTAATAAAAGAAGGGGATAATTTAAAAGACATAGTAGTAACTTCAGTAATAGAAGCATCAATAAGTGAAAACTTTAAATTACAAGATAAAGATGTAATCGCAGTAACTGAAGCAGTAGTAGGTATCGCTAGTGGAAACTATTGTACAGTTGATGATATAGCACAAGATTTAACAAATAAATTTAATTCTAAATCTATTGGAGTAGTATTTCCTATATTAAGTAGAAATAGATTTGCAGTATTATTAAAAGGTATCGCTAGAGCAATGGATAAAATAACAATATTAATTAGTTATCCTAAAGACGAAGTAGGAAATGCAATATTAAATGAAGATGACTTAGAAAAATATAATATAAATCCATATAGTCATATAATTAGTGAAGAAGAATATAAAGAGAAATTCGGAACATATAAACACATATTTACAGGAGTAAATATGATAGACTTTTATAGAACATTATGTAAAGAAGAAAACTGCAAGATAGAATTTGTATTATCTAATCATCCAGAAGATATATTAAAATATGAAAAATATGTATTATCTTCTGATATTCATTCATCTTCTAAAACTATAAAAATATTAAAAGAAAATAAAGCTACAAAAGTTCTAGGACTTAAAGACATATTAAATGAAAGTATAAATGGAAGTGGATATAATACAAAATATGGATTATTAGGTTCTAATAGAGCAACAGAAGAAAAAGTAAAACTATTTCCAGAAAATAGTGAAGAATTAATCTATGGAATACAAGAACAGATAAAACAAAATACAGGTGCAACTGTAGAAGTAATGGTATATGGAGATGGAGCATTTAAAGACCCTATCGGTGGAATATGGGAACTAGCTGATCCTGTAGTCTCTCCATGTTATACAAAAGGACTAGAAGGTTCACCTAATGAAATAAAATTAAAATACTTATCAGATAATAAATTTGCATCACTAAAAGGTGAAGAATTAAATAATGCAATTAAAGAAGAAATAAAAAATAAAAATAAAAATCTAGTAGGAGATATAACTTCACAAGGAACTACTCCTAGAAGATATACAGACCTTTTAGGAAGCTTATGTGACTTAACTAGTGGTTCAGGAGATAAAGGAACACCAGTAGTATTAGTACAAGATTATTTTACTAACTATTCAGACTAAATAAATAATTAAAGAATATAATTAAAAAAGAAAGGGAAAAGATAATGAAAAAGAAATTCTTACCAATAATATTAGGAAGTGATGAAAATGCATATGGAATCGCTAGAAGTTTTCATGAAGAATACGGAGTAACTTCCCTTGCATTATGTACTAGAGAACTAAATGCAGTAAAATATTCGAATATTTTAAAAGTAGATATAGAAGTGTCTCTTCATGATGAAAAAAGCTTTTTAAACATATTAATAGAAAAAGCAAAATATTATAGTACAGAATATGAAAATCTAATACTTATCCCATGCTCAGACTATTACACAGAATTAGTAGTAAAAAATAAAGATATATTAGAGAATTATTATGTATCAAGATTTGTTGATAAAAAATATTTTGATATGTTCATAACTAAAGATAAATTTTATTCCCTATGTGATAAATATAAAATGAATTATCCAAAAACTATATGTTGTACATTAAATATGAGAAAAGATATAATAAAGAAAATAAACTTTCCTTATCCTATAGTTTTAAAACCAAATAATTCTAATTCAGAAGAATATTTAAACTGCTCTATAGAAGATAAAAAGAAAGCATATATAATTAATACTGAAGAAGAATTAAAAATAGTTCTAAATAAAATAAATAAATCTACTTATAAAGATAACTTAATAATTCAAGAATTTGTCCCTGGAGATGATACCGCTAATAGAGTACTTAACTGTTATTCTGGGATAGACGGAAAAGTTAGATCAATGTGTTTAGGTAGACCAATATTAGAAGAATACTTTCCTTCAACTATTGGAAACTATGCTGCTATTATATCTTTAAAAGAAGAAAACAAGATATTTGATTCAATCAAATATTTTCTAGAAGATATTAAATATAAAGGATTTTCTAACTTTGACTTAAAATATGATAGAAACTCAAATGAATATAAACTATTTGAAATAAATCCTCGTCAAGGAAGATCAAGTTACTCTGTAACTTCATGTGGTATTAACATGGCTAAACTTCTAGTAGATGATTTAATTGACCATAAAGAACAAAAAGATATAATCAAATGTAAAAAAGAAGTGTTATGGTTAAACTTACCATTTAGATTATTAGATAAATATATAGAAAATAAAGAAGTATTAAAAGAAATAAAAAAACTAAAAAAAGATAATAAAGTAATACATTCCTTATGGTATAAAGAAGACTTAAACTTAAAAAGAAGACTACATTTATTAAGACTTTATTATATACAAACAAAATTATATAGAATGTATTTTATAAAAAAATAAAAATGATTTTATTTTTTTTATGATATAATTTAAAAAGAAAATAGAGGGATATTATGAAAATATTATATGCTAAACCAGTAGTAGAAAAACTAACAAAAGAAATAAAAGAAGAACTAGACCATATACAAGAAAAACTAAAATTAGTAGTAATAAGAGTAGGAGAAGATGAGAGTAGTATAATATATGTAAACAATAAAAGAAAAAGTTGTCTAGAACTAGGAATAGACTTCACGGAACTTCATTTTCCTATAGATACTAAAGAAGAAAAAATAATTTCTAAAATAAAGAAATTAAATAAAGATACTACAGTTACATCTATTTTAGTTCAATTACCACTACCAAAACAACTAAATACAAATAAAATAATAAATGAAATAGATTATAAAAAAGACGTTGATGGATTAACTAACAAAAATATGGGAAATTTATTTACTTCCGTACCCTCAATAATTCCTTGCACTGCCTCAGGGATAATGCAACTTTTAAAGTATTATAAAATACCACTAGATCATAAGAAAATATTATTACTAGGAAGAAGTAGTCTTATAGGAAAACCATTAATTCCATTGTTATTAAAAGAAAATGCGACACTTACAATAGCGCACTCTCATACAATTGAATTATCATCTCATATAGCTTTTAGTGACATAGTAATAACTGGATGTGCTTCTCCTCATACAATAAATAAAACTAATATAAATCCAAATTTAGTAGTAATAGATGCATCTTGTAATAAAGAAAATAATAAATTAATGGGAGATGCTGATTTTAATGAAATAGTAGACTCTATAAATGCAATAACTCCAGTTCCAGGAGGAATAGGACCATTAACTGTAATAAATGTATTATTAAATATAATAAAATGTTACCATTTACAAAAATAAACTTTTACTTCTTATCTTTTATATTATATAATTAACTTATAAATAAAAAATAAAGTACATGAAGTAGGCGGTATTTATGAAAATAAACTTAAAAGATATAGAACTCTTGAAAGAAATATTAAATGAATTATCTACAGACATTAACAAAGGATTTTTAACATCATCAAATAAAAAAGATAAAATATTTGAAGAAAAAAAATTAGATATTTCTTGTACTAAAGAATATAAAGATGTAATGATATTATTTTTAATAACTTCATATTATTTAAATAACATGAAAAAGACAGACATAACCTCTTTAGATAAAGTTGATTTTCAAATATTATCAATATTATCTTCCGAGTATTCATCAAATGAAACATTAAAACAAGTAAAACAAAATGAAGAAATATTAAATAGAATTATAGAAGTATTTTTAACATCTTCTAAATATATAAACATTTATAATACCTCTCTTGAAGAAAAAACTATAAAAGAACTTCTTAGAATAAATCCATATTTAATAACCTCGACATTTATAAATGAAGATAATCTTTATTTAAATGAAGAAGAAAAAATAGTGTTAGATATTAGACAAATGAAAATGTCATCTATTAAACAATCCTGTGAAGAAGGAGTTTATATAGATGATGAAATATCCTCTAAAGAGATATTTAGAATAAAAGTACTTAAATACCTTTCTTCTAAAAAAGATATGAATGAATTATATGATACTATAAAATTAATGTTAAAATTATCACTAGAAGTAATAGATAATTCATATGTAGTAACTCTTAATTCAAATGAAAAACAAATAAAAGAAATAATGTCATCCTCTTTAGATATTAACAGTAAAATAAATAAAATAATATCAAATGAAGAACTACTTGATACAATATTTGAAGATATAGTAATATATTCTCCTAATATAATAAAATCTCAAGAAAAAATATTAAAATTTAAAAATAATGCACAAAATTAACAAATGTTATTAAGTGTATTGTCTAGAGTATTATAATTTGCTATAATAATGATACTTTGAAATGGCGAGATAGCTCAGTTGGCTAGAGCGTCCGGTTCATACCCGGAAGGTCGTGAGTTCGAGCCTCACCCTCGCTACCAAATAAATATTAAAAGAAATAATAAAATATTTCTTTTTTTAAATTATATTTTGGTTTACATTTCGACCTTTGAATAGTATAATATAAACTAGGAAGAGGTGAAAAGTATGCAAAGCATAGGTCAAAACCTTAAAAGAATTAGATTATTACATAATTTATCATTAAAAGAAGCTGGTTTACTTCTCAATATGTCCGCTCCAGCAGTTTCAAAATATGAAAAAGGAGAGATAATGCCAAATTCACAAAAATTAATATTTTTCGCTAATGCATATAAAGTTAAATCAATGGAATTATTAAAAGTTTATAATGCTCCTAAAATGGAATTTAAATCTTTTAGAAAAAGAAAAAAATTAAAAGGTTATAAATTAGAACTACTTGAAGAACAAATAGAAAATGAAGTTTCAAAATATTTAGAAGTCCTTGAAATGAATACTATAAAAAAAGATGATACAATACTACAAACTTATAAATGTAATAATCTTCTTGATGCAGAAAAAGCCTCTAAAGAATTTAGAAATTTTATAGGAATATCTTTAATACAACCTTATTCTGATTTAATAAATATATTAGAAAACTTAGGAATAATTATTATACAAATAAAAAATCCGAATAACATATTTGATGGGTTTGATGGTCTTAGTGAAATAGTAAATAACATACCAGTTATAATTTTATTAGATGATATAAAAGATGGCACTAGACAACGTTTTACTATTGCTCATGAATTAGGACATCTTATTCTTAATATAAAAAGTGATGATTTAACTGAAGAAAAATTATGTAATAGATTTGCAAGTTCTTTATTAATGCCAGAAGAAGCGGTTATAAATGAATTTGGAAATCATAGAGATAAGATTGAATTCTTTGAATTAGTCGCATTCAAACAAGAATATAAAGTAAGCTATACAGCAATTATATATAGATTAAAAGATTTAAATATAATTACTGATTATCAATATAAAAATCTAAGTATAATGTTAAGTAAAAAAATTGGTAAAAAAGATCCTTATCCTATAAAACCGGAAATATCATATCAATTTAAAAAAATAGTTCATAAATTAAAAGCAAAAGAAATAATTTCTCTTAGTAAAGCTTGTGAATTATTGGGGGAAACAGTAAATGAATATAACAACGCAGATGGTAATTACTGATACCAACATAATCACTGATTTAGATGTCGCTGAGATATTAGATGAATATATAAGCTTAGATAATGTTTATATAAGTGATATGATAAAAAATGATGAAATAAATTCAAAAACCGGAAATGTTCCATTAATAAATAAATTTAAAGTAGTAGATTCTTCAATTAATCAACTAATGAATGTAATAGAATTACAACAACATGAACATAAATTATCTATGATGGATTTACTAAATTATGTAATCGCTAAAGACAAAAATTTTATAATTGCAACTGGAGATAATAAATTAAAAGAATATTGTGAACACAATAACATAAAAGTTATTAGAACTTTATATATAATTAAAGAAATGAAAGAAACAAATGTCATTTCTAAAATAAAGCACTTAGAGCTTGTGAATTACTAAAAGAAAATGAATTTACAAGGATACCATCTAATGATATAAATAACTTAATAAAAGAACTTAATAAAACCTCTGTTATTAGTAGATAATATTCGTATTAACTCTACACAATACTTTACAAGAGTATATATACTATAAAACTCCTTAAAAGAAATAATGTTATAATAATTTTAAGGAGTTTTATTATGAAAATAAAGAAAAAAATAAAATTAACTAAAATAGGTAAAATAACAGTAGCAATTCTTTTATTATTAATTATATTACTTCTTACATTTATAACTATATTTAATATAAGAAAAGAAACAATCCATTTAATAAGTGAGAATAAAGATTATACATTAAAAATAGAATATCCTATAATACACAATAAAGAATTAGATAATAAAAAAAATTACTTTTGTCTAAATTAAACTAAAGTAATAAACTATTATATTATTTACTAAATCTTTGATATAATAAATATAAGAAAAAGAGTGAAGAAAAATGCAAAAACAAATAGTTATAACAGGAGATAGACCAACTGGGAAATTACACTTAGGACATTATGTAGGTTCCTTAAAAAATAGAGTAGAAATGCAAAATACAGAAAAATATGAAATGTATATTTTTATCGCTGACTTACAAGGACTAACAGATAATGCAAAAAATCCATCTAAAATAAAAGATAGTATAATAGAAGTCGCTATGGATAACTTATCAGTTGGAATTGATCCAAGTAAAACAACATATTTTATTCAAAGTGGAGTACCTGAATTATCTGAATTAAATATGTATTATTTGAACTTAGTTACTTTAGCTAGATTAAAAAGAAATCCTACAATAAAAGAAGAAATAAAACAAAGAGGATTTAATGAAAACATTCCAGCTGGATTTTTAACATATCCAATAAGTCAAGCTGCAGACATAACTGCTTTTGATGCAGACTTAGTCCCAGTAGGAGAAGATCAAATACCAATAATGGAACAAGTATGTGAAATAGTTGACACATTTAATGATACATATGGTTATACTTTAGTAAGACCAAAATACATAGTACCAGATTCATTATGTTGTAGAAGACTTCCAGGAACTGATGGAAAACTAAAAATGAGTAAATCAGCTGGAAACTGTATATACTTATCTGATGATAAAGAAACTGTTAAAAATAAAGTAATGGCGATGTACACAGATCCATTACATGTAAAAATAACAGATAAAGGAGATACAAAGAATAACACAGTGTTTATATATCTTGATGCTTTTTGTAAAGATAGAGAAAAGTATAAAGAATTAAAAAATCATTATGAAGCTGGAGGACTTGGAGACGTAGAAGTTAAAAGATATCTAATAGAAGTATTAGAAGAAATACTAACACCTATTAGAGAAAAACGAGCTTATTATGAAACACATAAAGAAGAAGTATATAAAATACTAAAAGAAGGAACATCTAAAGCACGTATAAAAGCACAAGCAACATTAAGTAAAGTAAGAAAGAATATTGGGGTAGAATATTTTAACTAATATTTCTATTCCTTTTTTCACAATTATTCCACAATTATAGTATATAGTACTAAATATTAAAGGAGAGAAAAACCATGAATATACTAATAGTAGATGATGAAGAATTAATTAGAACTGTAATAAAAGAATATTGTTTAAGTGAGGGATACAAAGTAAAAGAAGCATCTAACGGTCTAGAAGCAGTATCACAAACAGAAGATAATAACTTTGACTTAATAGTATTAGACATAATGATGCCACATATGGATGGATTTGAAACATTAGAAAACATAAGAAAATATTGTGAAACTCCAGTTATTATGTTATCAGCTAGAAAAGAAGAAACTGATAAATTAAAAAGCTTTGGCTTAGGAGTAGATGACTACATTACAAAACCTTTCTCTCCTAAAGAGTTAATGGCTAGAATAAAAGCTATATTAAAAAGAACAAAAGATATAGAAGAAATATTTAAATATGAAACACTAGAACTAGACTTTATAGGACATACTCTGAAAATAGATAATAAAGAAATAAATATAACACCAAAAGAATTTGAATTATTATCATACTTTATACAAAATAAAAAAGTAGCATTATCACGTGAACAACTATTAAATAAAGTATGGTCATATGACTTCTATGGAGATGATAGAACAGTCGATACACACATTAAAATGTTAAGACATAACTTAGGAAAATATAGAACTCTTATAAAAACAGTTAGAGGAGTGGGATATAAATTTGAAATTGAAAACAAATAGTTTAACTGTAAAAATATGGTTATACCTAGCATTATTCTCAACAATAATACTAATTTTTTTGTGGACATTTTTAGGTTTAAGCTTAAAAGGTTATTATGAATTAAATGTAAGAAAAACAATAAAAGATATTGGACAATATGTTTCTTCTACATATGATAAAGAAAATAGAGATCTATATTATGATAGACTATCTTATACAAACAACATATGTATAGAAATAATAGAAAATAAAAATCTAGTATATACTTCTCAGTCCATTTCAAAAGGATGCATCACTAATACTAATGCAAACTATAAAACAGACTTTATGGTAAGTAATAAAAATAATGCTGACTATTCAGTAGTCAATAATCGTTTACAAAATAAAACATTAATACGTGCTGTAAAAGTAAACCCTACAACATTTGCATTTATAAATACTTCACTAGAACCAATAGATAGAACTGTAACTATATTAAAACAATTATTAATAATAACAACGCTCTTAATATTCACTTTATCATTTATAGTCGCAGTATTCATATCTAGAAAAATTAGTAAACCAATTATAAATATAAAAAAACAAGCTAAAAACATGTCAGATGGAGACTACACAACCCCATTTAATTCAAATGAAAACATAGCAGAGATAAATGAACTCGCTGACACACTTAATGAAACTAGAATAGAATTAGCGAAGACAGAAGAAACAAGAAGAGACTTAATGGCGAATGTATCACATGATTTAAAAACCCCACTTACGATGATAAAAGCCTATGCTGAGATGGCAAGAGACTTAAACATATCCTCTACATCAAAAAGAACTGATAACTTAAATATAATAATAGAAGAAAGTGATAGATTAAATCTCTTAGTAAATGATATATTAGAATTAAGTAAAGCTGAAAATAAAATAGGAGAACTTGATTATACAGAAATAGACTTAATAAAACTAATAAAAACAATATTAAAAAGATATGATGTATATAAAATACAAGATAAATATAAATTTATATTTAACTATCCTAAAAAAACTAAAATTAAAATAAATGCAGATAAAAAGAAAATAGAACAAGTAATATATAACTTAATTAATAATGCAGTAAATTATACAGGTAAAGACAACTTAGTAACAGTAAATGTAGAAAAGAATGAAGATAATGTATTAGTTTCTATAACTGATACTGGAAAAGGAATAGAACAAAAAGATATAGAACACATATGGGATAAATACTATAAAAATGATAAACATCATAAAAGAAATGTAGTAGGTACAGGACTAGGACTTTCAATAGTTAAAACAATATTAGTATTACATGGATACAAATATGGAGTATATTCAAAAGTAAATGAAGGAACAACATTCTACTTTATTATAGATAATAAATACTTAATGTAAACTCACTTATTTATCATTTATCTTTCACATAAACTTCATAATACTAAACTATACTTATATCTACAAGGTGGTGATAAATGTATAGAAACAGAAGAATAATATAATGACAGATTATAAAGAAAGGAAGAGTAAAATTATAGATATCCGTATTCATCTTTAAACACAAGAAAATGAGATAATTATTAAAAATTATCCTCATTTTTTTATGATTTGACAAAATACAACATATTTTGTATTATTAAATTATAAGAAAGTAGTATTCAATTTATGAGAAAATCCAAATTATTATTGATAGATTCTATTACTATTATAATTATAGGCATTATCATGTTAGGTACATCATATGCTTGGTTTTTAGCTACTACTAATACTACTTCAAGTGATATTGTAGTTACCACTGCAAACCTAGGAGTAATAACATATAAAGATGGAAATGATATATTATTTAATAATATACTCCCAGGAGCTAAAACAACAAAAACTTTCACAATCTCATCTTCACAAGATACAACTGTAGATGGACAAAAATATGAAATAAAATTAAAAATATTAACAAATACTTTATCTCCTACAGCTTCTAATGCCTTTGTATATACACTTATAGGAACAACATCTCCCAGTGGAGGACAAACAATAAATGTATCAGATGTACCAGTGCCTAGAGAAAGCTCTAGTATAGGAGTAGGAAGTATTAATAAATCATCAACTCATACATATACACTAAGCCTTGAATTTAAAGAAACATCTACAGATCAAAATGCATCTCAAGGAACTTCATTTAATGGTAAAACAGAAGTAAAACCATATACTTTACCATTACTAACTGATGCTATAAAAAAAGATAATAACTATGGTATATCAGATAGTTTAATAGATTTTACATCATCTTCATCTAATGATTTAGGATTGTACTACACCGATGGAACGGGACTCTCATACACTGAAGACAACCACACAGTATATTATTTTAGAGGTAAAGTGCTAAACAATCACTTAAAATTCGGAAAAGATGCATTTGGAAGAGATATGTATTGGAGAATAATAAGAATAGATGAGGGAGGCAACATAAAACTTATTTATAATGGAACTTCTCCTACTTCTACTGGAATAGATTCATCTATTGGAGTATCCGCATTTAACTCTGCATTTGATAAAAATGCACATGTAGGATATATGTATGGAACCCCAGGAAGTACTACATATCAAAATGAACATGAAAACTTAGTTGACAGTAGAATAAAAACATTTATAGACACTTGGTATGAAGCTAATCTCTTAGATGAAGAAGCATATATAAGTAAAGACACTACTTTTTGTAATGATAGAAGTATTAGTTATGGAAATGGAATAAACAATAACTCAACAGATTATAAAGCATATGAAAGAATATATATGACTAAACATCCTGATTTTAAATGTCCTCAAATTAATGATAACTTCTCTGTATCAAAAGGAAATAAAAAACTAAAATATCCAGTAGGATTAATAACCGCTGATGAAACAGGCTTCGCTGGCTCAAATGATAAAGATAATAAAGACTATTATTTATATACAGGAGAATACTATTGGACATTAACACCATTTTTCTTCGTAAATAATACTGCTTCTATATTTCAAATAAATCACCTAGGTGCAGTTTTCGCTATTAGTGCAGGAGATTCAAGACATGGAGTTAGACCAGTTATTGGACTTAACTATGATACAACATGGTCTAAAGGAGACGGAACTCAAAACTCTCCATATGAAATAATAATAAAATAAATGATGATTGACAATACACATATGTTTTTCTATAATAAAATAGAAACAAATATGAAATTCAAAGAACAAGAGAAGTAAGCTTATTTATAAATTAACAGAGAGTTAGTGGTAGATGAAAACTAACAATATAAATAATCCCAAAGTAGCTTGAAAAGAATAACTAGTGAAATAGTAGTAACTAGTTACGGCTTATACCGTTAAAAATAATAAGAAAAACAAAGGATGGTACCGTGCTAAAGCACTCCTGTAATCATTCTTTTTTTGTACAAAAAGGAGATAAAATAATATGTTAGAAAAAAAATATGATTTTAATACTGTAGAAAAAGGAAAATATGAATTCTGGAAAGAAAACAAATATTTTGAATGTGGAGACTTAACAAAAAAACCTTTTTGTGTAGTTATCCCACCACCTAATGTAACAGGAGTTCTTCATCTAGGACATGCACTTAATAACTCTATACAAGATGTTATAGTAAGATATAAAAGAATGTGTGGCTTTGACTGCTTATGGTTACCAGGAATGGATCACGCTGCGATTGCAACAGAAGCTAAAGTAGTCGCTAGACTAAAAGAAGAAGGAAAAACTAAAGATAACATAACAAGAGAAGAATTCTTAAACGAATGTTGGAAATGGACAAATGAACATAAAGAATTAATCCATAAACAATGGGAAACTCTAGGAGTAAGCGTAGACTATACCCATGAACGTTTTACTTTAGATGAAGGACTAAATACAGCAGTTAATACAGTATTTATAGACTTATATAATAAAGGATATATATATAGGGGAGAAAAAATAATAAATTGGGATACCATCGCAAAGACTGCATTATCAAATGAAGAAGTAATATATAAAGAAGAAAAGAGTAAATTATATTACTTAAAATACAAATTAATTGATGGAAATGATTATATAACAGTCGCTACTACTAGACCAGAAACAATATTTGGAGATGTCGCTGTAGCAGTTAATCCTAAAGATAAAAAGAATGCTTCATTTATTGGTACTTCTGTTTACGTTCCATATGTAAATAGAATAATAAAAGTAATAGGGGATTCTAAAGTATTAATAGACTTTGGAACAGGAGCATTAAAAATAACTCCCGCTCATTCACAAGATGATTTTGAAATAGGACAAAGACATAACCTAGAAATAATAAATTGTCTATATCCAGATGGAACACTAAATGAAGTAACAAAAGAATTCAATCATTTAACTGTAGATGAAGCTAGAAAAAAGATAGTAGATATTCTAGAAAAAGAAAACTTAATAGTAAAAATAGAAGATTATACACATAGTGTAGGTCATTCAGAACGTACAAATGCAGTAGTAGAACCATATCTATCTAAACAATGGTTTGTAAAAATGGATGCTATCGCTGATAATCTTATTAAAAGTCAAAAAGATCCTAATACAAAAGTAAACTTTATACCTCATAACTTTGAAAAAATATTAAATCATTGGATGGAGGACTGTCATGACTGGTGTATATCTAGACAATTAGTTTGGGGTCATAGAATCCCTGTATGGTATAAGGAAGAAGAAATATATGTAGGACTTAATCCACCAAATGAAGATTGGATACAAGATAAAGATGTATTAGATACTTGGTTTAGTAGTGCATTATGGCCTTTTAGTACTTTAGGATGGCCTCAACAAACAGAAGAACTCAAGAGATATTTCCCAACAGATCTTTTAGTAACTGCATATGATATTATCTTCTTCTGGGTCGCTAGAATGTGTTTCTCTTCAATAGAACAAATGAATATTAGACCATTTAAAGATTGCATAATTCATGGACTTATAAGAGATAAAGATAATAGAAAAATGAGTAAAAGCTTAGGTAACGGAATAGATCCTAATACATTAATAGATAAATATGGTACAGATGCATTAAGATTTTATTTAACTACAACATCTAAAATGGGATCAGACATACGCTTTGATGAAGAAAAACTCTCATCAACTTGGAACTTTATTAATAAACTATGGAATGCATCTAGATATGTACTTATGAATATAGAAGAAATAAATGAAGACAACTTAACATTTGAAAACTTATCCATAGAAGATAAATGGATACTAACAAAACTAAATGAAACAATAAAAGAAGTAAGAAAAAGTTTAAATACTTATCGCTTAAATGATGCAGGATCTTCTCTTTATAACTTTACTTGGGGAATATTTTGTGACTGGTATATTGAATTTTCTAAAAGAACTCAAAACAGCTTAACTACAAAAAGTGTATTATACTTAGTATTATCTAATATATTAAAACTTCTTCACCCATTCATGCCATTTGTAACTGAAGAATTATATAACTCTCTTCCAATAAAAGAAAATAAAAGTATTATGATAACTCCATATCCTCTATATAATAAAAAAAATATCTTTAAAGAAGAAACTATAGAAATAGATGAATTAATAGAAAATATAACTAATATAAGAAACTTTAGAGTCTATAATAATATACCTAAAGCTTGTAATATAACATTAAATATTAAAGAAGAACTAAAAGAAACATTATTATTTATGTTAAGACTTAATACTAATACATTACTCTCAAATAACACAAAAACATTAGATTACAGCTCTCCACTACTAAATATAAGCTTTAAATTTGATTATAACGATAACAAAGATGAAGTAATAAATAACTTAAAAGAAGAAAGAAATACATTACTTTTAAGTATAGAAAAAAGAGAAAAACTTTTATCAAATACTTCATATACACTAAAAGCTCCAAAGAATGTAGTGGAAATAGATAGATTAAAATTAGAAAAAGAACAAGCAAGATTAAAGATTATAGAAGACACATTAAATCAAATATAAGTGTATTACTGTTGACTTACTCACACGTTTTATAGTAGAATTAACTTAAAGAATAGAGGCGTATAAAAGTGATAAAAAAACTTAAAGAAAAAAAAGTACTAATAGAAAATATAGGAAAGATTGTAGTATATACGATATTAATTATACTAGGAATAGTAGTTATGGCTTTTCCAGCTTTTGGTCTAATAAGCCCAATAACTTATACTTCAGTATTATTTCTTATCTTTGCATTTACTTGTTTAATCGCATACTTTATACATAGAAAAGAAGAAGATTATGAATTATTATTATTATCATTAATTGATATAGTAGTCGCTTCATTTATGTTCTTATTTAAAAATGAAAAAGCATCAGTTGTATTAGGAATTGCATTTAGTGTATTTACATTACTATATATTGGTAATAAAGCATATAGAATAGTATTTCTTAAAAAAGATAATAATGAATTATATATTATTAATATTATAGTAACATTCTTAGTAACATTCTTAGGTATATTAGTTATTACAAACTTATTTCAAGAAAAAACAGTTGAAACAATGCTCTTAGGATACTATTTTATTACATTTGGAATAATGAATGTATTAGAGCCAGTGTTATCCCTACTAATGAATAATTCAAAGTTTAATATGTTAAACTTATTCTTTGGAGAAACTCAAACTGTTACTCCTGAAGTAATAGAAGAGAAGAAACCAGCAACAAAAAAAGTAACAACAAAGAAACCAACTACAACAACAAAAAAACCAACTACAACTAAGAAACCAACAGCGACTAAGAAACCAACAACAAAAAAAGTATCAACAACAAATAGCACAAAAAAATAGATTATTTCTATTTTTTTATGCTACAATATTTTAGTAAATGGATGTGTTATAAATGAAAGAAAAAAATTTTAAAAAAACATTAATTATATTAATATTTTTAATTATCATACTAATAGTATTTATAAATATAATTCCAATATTAATAATAATTATCTTATCTATACTATTAATATTATATTTAACTTATAATTTATTATTATATATTATAAGAAGAAAACCATATATAATTAAAAATAATGATGACAAAAAACAATAATAATGAAATATTTCTGTATTCTCTTCATATATTTTATCTAGGAGGGAATAAAAGAAATGGACATTATTAAAGTATCAAGTAAAACAGCATCACAAAAAGTAGCAGGCGCAATCGCTAGTGCTTTTAGAGAAGATAATAATACTTTAGAAATACAAGCTATTGGAGCAGGTGCATTAAATCAAGCTATTAAAGGAATCGCTATAGCAAGAGGATATGTTGCACCTTCTGGAAGGAATCTTATTTGTACTCCAGCCTTCGCTGATGTAGTAATAGATGGAGAACAAAGAACTGCAATTAAATTAATAGTTGAATCAAGATAAGTAAGTTAACCACTTACTTTTTTTCTAAAAAAATTTACTAATATAAATAAATATGCTATAATTTTAAGCATAAAGAGGTTAATTCATGAACATAAAAAACAATAAAATATTATATTATATATTTTTAACACTCGCATCTATATTATCTGTTTGTGCAATATTTATTAATATACCATCATTTAAATATATATCACAAATATATCAAACATTTGAATATCTTACATTTGGAGTAGCATTTATATTTATTTTTATATTTTTTAAATTAACATTATTTAAAAATAAAAAAATAAACATACCATTCACAATATTAAGTATATTATTTAGTATATTTATGCTCATAGGATACACATTTTCTAAAACAAATAGTTTTGATTTGTTATTTTCTTCAATCCCAAATATATTATATTCTATAATTAAATTCTTAGGTCATTTTATATTTATATACGCATCATTAAATATAATATATAAATTTATTAAAAAAATAATGAATAAAGAATATTTAAAAAATAAAAAAATAATAAAATTATTAGATAATCATCCAATAATATTCACAAGTATAATCTTACTTATTTGTTGGTTACCATACATGATATCATTCTATCCAGGAGTATTATCTCCTGATCCTGTTAATCAGTTAGAACAATACTATGGAGTTACAACATATTACAGTTCAACTGTAGAAACAATAGATCCAAGCGTAACTATAACTAATCATCATCCAGTACTACATACACTTCTTTTAGGTACTCTTACTAAATTAGGAACAAATATGGGTAGTACAAATGCCGGAATATTTTTATATACTTTACTTCAAAGTATAGTGCTGATATTATCTTTATCATACACTATATATTACATGAAAAAATTAGGTACTCCATATTTCATTAGAATAATTATAATATTAATTTATGCCTTAGTTCCAGTATTTCCTCTATATGCGATGAGCACTGTAAAAGATGTATACTTTGCATCATTTATAATACTTTACAGCTGTATGTTATTTGATTTAATAAAAAATAATGGAAAACTAAATAATAAAAAAATGATTATAATGATATTATTATCTATACTTATATCACTTACTAGAAACAATGGAATCTACTTAATACTCTTATCCCTTCCATTTATTCTATTAATAAAAAAATCATCAAAAATAAAAATAATTATAATGTTAGTATTAATTTTTACCTCTTATTACAGTTTTAATAACATAATACTTAAACACTTTAAAATATCCTCTGGGTCACCTCGTGAAGCTTTATCTATTCCTTTTCAACAAACAGCAAGACTTGCAAAAGAGAAAGAATACTTAATAAGTGAAGAAGATAAAAAAATAATAGATAAAGTATTAGACTATGATACATTAGTATCTAGATATCTTCCCACTTTCGCTGACACAGTTAAAAACGAATACAATCCACATTCCACAAAAGAAGACTTAAGCGAATATCTAAAAGTATGGTTTAAAGGACTTACAAAAGCTCCTTTAGTATATATTTCTTCTACACTAAATAATACATATGGATACTTTTATCCAAATACTTCATCATGGTATATATATTATAAATATGATACAAAACTAAAAGAAGAAGGACTAGTAGACTATCACTATAACTCACTAGATATAAATAGAAAAATATTAAGCTCATACGCTCTTGCATTTCCATCTATTCCACTTCTAGGTTTAATAGTAAATGTAGGCTTTAGTGCTTGGATACTTTTATTTATGTTTTGTGTTATAATTATAAAGAAGAAATACAAATATTTAATATATTTATTACCCTCATTATCACTATTCTTAGTATGCATCGCTTCACCTGTAAATACATACTTTAGATATGCATTACCTAATATATTTGCAATACCAATACTGATATGTATGCTTATAAATATACTAAAACAAGGGAGAGAAGAAAATGAAGAAAAAAAATAATATCGCTGTATTAATACCATGTTATAATGAAAGTTCAACAATAGAAAAAGTAATAAAAGACTTTAAAAAAGAATTACCAGAAGCTGATATTTATGTATATGATAATAATTCAACAGATAATACAGCATCAATTGCCTTATCATCAGGTGCAATAGTAAGACATGAATATCGTCAAGGTAAAGGAAATGTAATAAGAAGCATGTTTAGAGATATAGATGCAGAATGTTATATAATGGCAGATGGAGACGATACATATCCAGCTGAATATGCTAGAGAAATGTGTAATAAAATATTAGAAAAAAAAGCAGATATGGTAATAGGAGATAGACTATCTTCAACATACTTTACAGAGAACAAAAGACCATTTCATAATATAGGAAATAAAATAGTAAGATTTTTAATTAATAAATTATTTAATAATAATGTTAAAGATATAATGACAGGATATAGAGCCTTTTCTAAAGACTTTGTTAAAACATTTCCAGTATTATCTAAAGGATTTGAAATAGAAACTGAAATGACTATACATGCAGTAGATAAAAACTTTTTACTTATAGAAGTTCCAGTAACTTATAGAGATAGACCAGAGGGTAGTGTATCTAAACTAAATACATATACTGATGGAATAAAAGTTATAAAAACAATCGCAACACTATTTAAAGAATATCGTCCAGCATTCTTCTTTAACATATGTGCAAGTATATTTTTTGTTATAAGTGCAATTATGGGTATACCAGTAGTAATAGAGTACTTTATTACAGGATTAGTATTAAGATTCCCAACATTAATAGTATCAGGAGTATTCCTTATTACCTCAATATTACTATTTATAACAGGAGTAATATTACAAGTAATAGTTAAAAAAGATAGACAACAATATGAAATACTACTTACACTTATGAAACAAATAGAGGAATTAAATGAAAACAAATAACGAAAATAGAACCTTGTTAAAACAAATAATTAACTTTGGTTTTGTAGGAGGATTATCTTTTTTAGTAGACTATATCCTATTATTTGTTATAACTGAATACTTACATATCCCTTCATTCTATTCATCTATTATATCTTTTATAATATCTAATATAGTGAATTATATATTAAGTATGAAATTCGTATTTAATACAGGAAATAAAAGAACTCCAAAAGAATTTATTATATTTGTATTCTTAAGTGTAATAGGTCTTGGAATAAATCAAGGAATAATGTACTTAGGAGAAGTAGTTAAAGTGCATTATATGATAACAAAATTATTCGCAACAGGCATAGTTATGGTATGGAACTTTATTAGTAAAAAAATATTCTTAGAACCAAAAAAACAAAAGTAGGTGAAATATGAAAGAAAAATATTCTATTATGTATGATTCACTAACTGGAAACACAAAACTTTTAGGAGAATCTATAGAGACTTATTTAGGTAAAGATAACTGTGAATATTGTGGTTATATAACTAATAAAATCATGTCTTCTGATATTCTATTTATTGGATTTTGGACTAATATGGGAACATGTACTACAGAGATGAGTGATCTACTATCAACAATTCATGATAAAAAAATATTTTTATTTGGAACTGCCGGATATTCTGGTAACATTGGATACTTTAATATTGTATTAAATAGGGTAAAAGAATACATACCAGCGGATAACACTATAATTGGAGAATTCATGTGTCAAGGTAGAATGCAAACTACAGTAAAAGATAGATATGAAAAAATATTAAAAAAAGAACCTAGTAATATAGAATTCCAAGAATTATTAAAAAGATATAATCTAGCCTTAGAGCATCCTAATAAAACAGATATAGATAAATTAAAAGAAACAATAGAAAATATAAAAAACAACTGATTTTATATTTTTTTATGGTATACTATATTTATAAAAAAAGAGGTGGAAAACAATGTATAATGCAGTAGATATAGCTAAATGGTTTTTAGAAAATAATTTAGATAATCCAAGAAATAATTTAAATGGTAACATTAAATTACAAAAATTAATGTTTTTCTCTCAACTAATATATATAGCACTATATGATAAATATTTAATTAATGATAATTTCAATGCTTATGAACATGGAATGGTAATGGAAAGCATAAGAATAAAATATAAAGATAATATGAATTCTATATTAGAAGAAGGAAACACTAACATACTAAGTGAAGAAGCCTTAAATGCATTAAATCTAACTAAAGAATTATATGGAGATGCAGATGCAGAAGAATTATCATCTATGTCTCATGAATTTAATTATTGGAAAACTTATTATAAAAAATCTGACAATGGTATTTATAAATCAAAGAAAAAATCTCTTGTTCCAAATGAAGAATTAAAAAAAGATATAGAGAATATAAGAAATGTTTTAAAAGCAAATGAAATAATAAAAAAGAATAAAAACAAACCACTTATAGAATTAGATTATTAATATGATAAGTATTGGAACACTACTATATTTTGCCCCACCAAAGTATGCAAGTGGGGTAGAGAATATAGAACATAAGAAAAGAATAATGGTAGTAGTTGATATTAATTTAAAAGATAATACACTATTATTAATAAATATTTCTTCAGTAAAAGGAAAAGCACGTTGTTTTACTTATAAATATAATTATTTAATAAAAAACTTTAATCCACCATTACCTATAGAGTCTTTTGCTAAATTAAATGATAACTATATTATAGAAAATAATATTTTAATAAATAATTATGTATATAACAACGGAACAAAATTGAATGAAAGTGAATTAATTAATATAATAATTGAAAAAGCAGATTATGCAGAAAAGAATAAAATAGAGCAAATAAAATTCACTTATTTAGAAATTGAATATTTTAATTCTAAATTAATTAGTACTTAAAGCTTAAGTTAATTGAATAGATTTGATTTTTCTTCATAAATATGTTATAATATCGTCTTAGAAAAAGGGTGAGGTAAATATGTTGCATTTAAATAAATCTGGTAAAAGTTTTGTATTCCAAATGGTTTTTCTTATGATATTTGTTTTTTGTATTTTACTTACAACAGCTGGACTATACAAACTTGACTTATTAGACGTAAATAAAGTAAATAAGTTTTTAAATCCTAACTATTACAGCAATACAAACACTGTAAATCCTGATTATATGGAAGACAGTGAGATAGCAGAAACACCAGTTAAAACAAATAAAAAGAATTACGATGTTTTAGAGAATGAATTAGTACTTAAGAGTGAAGAATATGTAAAAAACATATATAAAAATAACTTAGGACTAGATACATTAATAATTACAGTAAGTAACTTAAAATCTAATAACTATATGAGTGATCTAATAGATTATAAAGGATCATCATGTTCAGGATATACTGAAGTATATAAAGATGAAAGTGGTAATATTAAATATTCACCATATATTAAATGTAAAAGATATAAGACAAAAGGATATTTAGAAAGGAAAGATAATTAATGAAAAAAGGCTTTTACTTACTCTGGAGTCTTATAATAATATTATTATCATTATTCCTTTTATATATAGGACTTTATTATAAAGACAATAAAGATAAAATTAAACTACAAGATGAATTAAAAGAAAGTGCACTTAAATACATAAAAGAAGAAAACATAAAATTGAATCCATCTATAGAAATAAATAGTGAAGACTTAGTAAAAAAAGGATATATGAAAGAACAAGTACTAGATAATAAACCATGTACATCAAAAATAAATATTACTAAAACATTTATATTTAAAACTTATAAATATAAATATACTTGTATTATTAAAGAATAAAATAAACAATAAAAAATGTTTATTTTTTCTTTATAATGTAAATATGAATATTTCTGCTCAATTGAAAAGTTAAATTAAACTTTTTGACAAAAGTAATGGAATGCAAGTTT
>JAVXDN010000007.1:0-24764 GCA_036658935.1 Bacilli bacterium
ATAATTACTACTTTCTCTTGCATTTAATTAACATAATGTTATATACTATTTATAGGAAGTCAGTACGAATGCAATAGTACTGATGTCTAATTGTGGACACCAGCCTAATCACAATAGATTAAGCTGGTGTGTTTTATTTAAGTAATAATATCAAAATTATTATTAATAATATTACTATTATTAAATATAAATAGGTTTTTTCTCTACTCGTATCTCATCTTCTCCTTTCTTTTTAAACTATAAAAAGATTAGAGACATCAGCCTAATTCATATGCCTTCCTACTTTATATGTACTTCATAAAAATTAATAACACTTTTAAATATAAAAAAAGATTGAAATTTTTATTTCTGTCTTTTTTTATTTAGCTTCATACCAATCATTTCCGTAATCTATTTCTACTTTTAAAGGGACTAATAATTTATAAGTATTTTCCATTACATCTCTTACTATCTTTTCTACTTCTTTTAATTCTTCTTTCTTTACATCAAATACAAGTTCATCATGTACTTGCAATATCATTTTACTCTTTAAGTTCTTTTCCTTAAATATCTTTAACATCTCTATCATAGCTTTTTTAATAATATCAGCACTACTTCCTTGTATAGGTGTATTAAGAGCTATTCTCTCTCCTGATTGTCTTATCATATAGTTAGGATTATTTAATTCATCAATTACTCTTTTTCTATTCATTATAGTTCTAACATAACCTTTATTATGAGCATCAATAATTATATTATCCATATAAGTTTTAACTCCAGGATAAAGTGTCAAATATTTATCTATAAACTCACGAGCTTCAATATAAGATAAATCTAAATTTTCTCCTAAGCCAAAGCCACTAATACCATAAACTATTCCAAATATAACAGCTTTTGCTGTTCTTCTTTGGCTTTTACTAACTGCTTCTTTAGGTATTCCATATATATCAGCTGCAACTTTAGTATGAATATCTTCATTATTATTAAATCCATCAATAAGTTCTTTACATTCAGATATATGAGCAAGTACTCTAAGTTCTATCTGAGAATAATCACTAGTTAAAATAACTGAATCTTTAGAAGGAATAAAAGCTTTTCTTATTTCTCTACCCTCTTCACTTCTAACAGGAATATTTTGTAAATTAGGATATATAGAACTAAGTCTACCAGTTCTAGTTATAGTTTGTTTATATATAGTATGTATTTTATTATCATCCATAATAAATAAAGCTAAAGAAGATAAATAAGTACTAAGAAGTTTACTTAAATTTCTATGTTCTAATATTTTACCTATTATAGGATTTAAATGACTAAGTTTAACTAAAGTATCATGATCACACTTATATCCATTTCTTCCTTTTTTCTTTCCGTGAGGAAGATTTAATTTCTCATATAATATCTCTCCTAGTTGCTTAGGAGAACTAATATTAAACTTTTCTCCAGCTTGATTATATATATCATTTGATATTATGTCTAATTTAATTTTTATAGTTTCTTCATAATCTTTTAATACATTTTTATCTACATTTATACCAGTTATTTCCATATCAGTTAAAACATCTACTAAAGGCATTTCTATATTATCAAATAAATCCTTAAGTTCTTCATTCTCTAATTCCTTAATATATTTATCTTTAGTTTCATATAAAAATTTAGACTTAAGACATATATTTTTAATTATTTCTTTTTCATCTTGAGCATTTTTTCCTACAATAGATTCTATAAATACTATATCATATCCCTCTATAGAAGAAAGATACGCTATGTCATCTTTAATATTATAATTAAGTAAATATCCAGCAATTAAAGTGTCAAATGGACACACAAAACTTTTACTTCCTAATCTATTAAATACTACATTTACTTTCTTTTTATCATATGTAACTGTAGGAGATGAAATTACATCTATATTTAATTTCAAAGCCTCTTCATCAAAATAATAAGAAGTAGTTCCATCATATATAGAACATCCTATTATAGAAGCAAAATGATAATTTTCTTCACTAAGTTCTAAATATAAAGAATAAGGTTTAGTAATATTAAGTTTATCATGAACTCTAATTATATTTAAATCATTATTTTCTACAATAGCCTTATTCTTGACTAAAGAATAAAATTCAAGTTCTTCATATATTTTATGAAGTCCTGGTGTATTTTCTTTTTCTCTTTTTATATCTTTAAAACTAATATTAAGTTCTAAATCTTTATATATAGTACATAATTCTTTAGAGAAAAAAGCTACTTCTTTATCATTTACTAATTTTTCATGTAATTTACCTTTAATATTATCTATATTTTGATAAACATTTTCTAAAGTATTATATTCTCTTATAAGATTTAAAGCAGTCTTTTCTCCTACTCCCTTAACTCCAGGTATATTATCACTTGAATCTCCCATAAGAGCTTTTAAATCTATTATTCTGATAGGTTCAAACCCATATTCTTCATTAAATGTTTTATTATTCATTAAAACAAAGTCTTTTTGTTTTAAAAGTTTAACATCTACATCATTACTTATAAGTTGAAGAAGATCCTTATCACTACTAATAATAGTAGCATCATATGATTTATCTTCATCAGCCATACGAGCAAAAGAACCTATAATATCATCAGCTTCATAATTATCACAATCTAACCACTTAATACCCATTTCTTTAAGAATGTCTTTTACTACTGGAAACTGTGAAATTAACTCATTAGGAGTTTCATTTCTACCAGCTTTATATTCATGATATAATTCATGTCTAAAGTTTTTTCCTTTATCAAAAGCAACTAAGATATAAGTAGGATTCTCTTCTTTTAATATCTTATTAATCATACTAACAAAACCAAATAAAGCGTTAGTAGGAAAACCTTTAGAATTTTTAAGAATACTTCCAGAATATGCAGTAGCATAGTAGCTTCTAAACATAAGATTATTTCCATCTATCAATATAGCTCTTTCCATATATTACACCTTCCATCTATAATTAGTATAACATAACTAACTATAATTAACATTTATAGTATTAAAAAAACTTAACTTTTGTTATAAGACATCAGTTAAGTTTAAATATTCTTGAATATTTTTTAAAATAAGCTTAATTGAGAACTTTCAGGTAAACCATTTAAAACACCAAGAGTTCTCATTTTATCTAAAATAGTTAATCCTACTTTACCTCTTTGTTGTATGTCTTCTATACTTACAAATGCTCTTATACTTCTCTCTTCTACAATCTTTTTAGCTACACTTTCTCCTAAACCTTCTATTGTAGTAAAAGGAGGTATTAATCCATCATTAGTTTTATTAATTTTAAACATAACTGAATCACTTTCTGTGATTGATATATTATCAAATTTAAATCCTCTTGCTATCATTTCTCTAGCTGAATAAAGAGTAGTTGCAACATTATCTTCTTTATCAGTTTTCTCATTTCCCTTACTCTCTATATTTCTAATTGCTTCATCTAAAGCAGTTTTTCCATTTATCATAGCTTTTATATCAAAATCACTTCTTCTAATAGATAAGAAGACTCTATAATAATTAAGTGGATGATATAATTTAAACCAAGCGACACGAAGTGAATTAATTACATAGGCTGAAGCATGAGCTTTAGGGAACATATATTTAATCTTTTCACAAGAGCCTATATACCACTCAGGTACATCATGTTCTTTTAATATTTTTTTATATTCTTCCCATTCATCTGGTAACTTATGAGTTTTTCCTTTACGGATAAATTCACTTATTTTAAATGATTTTCCTTTGTCAATTCCCTTATCTATCAAGTAAAGCATTATATCATCTCTACATCCAATAACTTCATCAAATAAACAAGTTTTATTTAATATTAAATCTCTTGCATTTCCATACCATACATCAGTTCCATGAGATAATCCAGATACTTTAATAAGTTCTGCGTATTTATTAGGTTTAACTTCTTCTAACATATTCATAACAAAATTAGTACCAAACTCAGGTATACCCAAAGTACCTGTAGAAACTCCAATTTCTTCTTTTGTTACTCCAAGAGCTAAAGGAGAATTAAATAATCCTATAACTCCAGAATCTCCTAAAGGAATATCTTCTACTTTCATATCTAAGTCATCACATAAATATTTTATAACAGTTGGATCATCATGTCCTAAAATATCTAGTTTTAAAACATTTTCTTCTATATCATGAAACTCAAAATGGGTTGTATACCAAGAAGCATCTGGATTTTCTGCAGGATACTGATAAGGAGTAAAATCAAATACTTCTTTGTAATTAGGTATTACTATTATTCCCCCAGGATGCTGTCCGGTAGTTCTCTTAATTCCTTGAATACCTAAAGATAATCTTTCTATCTCTGGTCTTCTTAAAGTAATTCCTTTATCTTCAGCATAAATTTTCACAAATCCATACGCAGTTTTTTCTGCAATAGATGTAACAGTACCTGCTCTAAAAACATTATTCTCTCCAAATAACACTTTAGTATAATTATGTGCATTCGCTTGATATTCCCCGGAAAAGTTAAGATCTATATCTGGAGTTTTATCTGCATTAAATCCAAGAAATGTTTCAAAAGGAATATTTTGGCCTTGTTTAATAAACTCATGTCCACATTCACATACTTTATCTGGAAGATCAAATCCACTTCCATATTTTACAGATAAAAGTTCATTGTTTTCTTCAAATATACTTTTATGGCAATTAGGGCAAACATAATGAGGTGGAAGAGGATTAACCTCTGTAATATTACAGAATGTTGCGACTAAAGAAGATCCAACACTTCCTCTACTACCAACCATATACCCATGATTATTACTATCTTCTACAAGCTTTTGAGCTATTAAATACATAACAGAGTATCCTCCATTAATAATACCATTTAATTCTTTTTCAAGTCTTGTTTCTATATTCTCTGGTAATACTTCTCCATATAATGCCCTAGCATTCTTATATACCATATCTCTAATTATTCCATCAGAATTTTCCATAACTGGAGGAAATAATTGATGTTTTACTATTTCTAATTTATCTATACTATCTGCTATTTCATTTGAATTTTTAACTACTATTTCCTTTGCCTTTTCTTCTCCTAAAAATGAGAATTCATCTAACATTTCTCTAGTATTCATAAAAAACGCATTTGGTATAGTTTTAATATTAGGTTTATATAAAGGATGAAATCCTCCTTGAGGTTGTTTTTGAGTTATCAATATTTCTCTATAAATATTATCATCGGGATCTAGTGTATGTACATCCCCAGTAGCGACTACCTTTTTACCTATATTATCAGCAGCAGTTATTATCTTTTTAATATTCTCTTTTACTTCATACATATTAGAGAAATCCCCAGTTTCAATTAAATATGTTTGTATACTAGGAGGATTAACTTCTATGAAATCATAAAATTCCATTACATTTTCGAGTTCTCCATCCCCACTACTTTTAGCTTTTAAAAATACTTCTCCATTAACACATCCACTACCAATTAATAGTCCTTCTCTATATTTATTTATAACACTCTTAGGTATTCTAGGTCCTTTAAAGAAATAAGTAGTATTAGCAAAAGTAATCAACTTAAACATATTCTTAAGTCCTACATCATTCTTAGCAAAAACTGTTAAATGAAATGGTCTATTAGTTTTATAAATATCTGTTTGTTCTACTAGATTATTTAAATCAGATATCTTCTTATAATTACTTCCAACACTTTCAAGTAATTTACTAAATATTTTAGCAGTTACCTCAGCATCATTATCTGCTCTATGATGAGTAGATTCATCAAAATCTATTTTTAATCTTTTTACAAGAGAACTTAAACTATGACTTCTACTTGAAGGAGAAGTAACTCTACTTATTTCCATTGTATCAATTACAGTATTATTTAATTTTCCTAATCCATATTTCCTAAAAGCACTTTCTATAAAAGAAACATCAAATCTTGCATTATGTGCAATTAATGGATCTTTTCCTATCCAAGAAATAAATCTTTTAATTGCATTTTCTTCATTATCTTTTCCTTTTAACATATCATCTGTAATATTAGTAATATTAATAATTTCATCTCTTAAAGGATGTAGAGGATCAATTAATTCATCATACCTATCTATTACTTCATTATTTTTAATTTTAACTGCACCAATTTCAATAATAGAATCTACTCCACCTGCATTTAACCCAGTGGTTTCCAAATCAAATACAACAAATTCTGTATCTTCTATATATTCATCAGTTGGTCTAAGTATTATTTTAACCTCATCCTCTACAGCGAAAAGTTCAACACCATAAAGTATTTTTATATCCCCAGCCATTTTTTCAAGTTTAGGAAATATTTGTATACCATTTTTATCTGTTATACCAACTGCAGTATGTCCAAAATCCTTAACTTTCTTAAGTAACTTATCAGGTCTAACAAGTCCATCCATTTGACTCATAATACTATGAACATGCAACTCAACTCTTTTTTCTTCTTCACTATCTGTCCTATGTTTCTTTTCTTTCTTTAAAGCCTCAACATCTCTTATATTTAAAACCAAATCATTTAAATATTTATCATATTTAACATATCCTCTAAACTTATACCATTTAGATATTTCTAATCTTCTTTTTAAAGAATTAATAATAGAACTTTCCTTAGTAAAAACTTTAGCTATTAAACTATCAGTATAATCACTTATCTTTAAAGTAATAATAGTATATCCACTATTAGTATCTTTAAATTCTAGTCCAAATATAAAAGCTTCTACTGTAATATCATTATCTTCTCCTATAATATTTTTTAAAATAGAAGTTTTACTTTTAATTTCATTTCCAATAATAATAGTACTTTCATTAAAAGAAACATCTTTACTAATAACATCCTTTTGCTTAATAAGTTCTTTAATAATATTTTGTTCTTCTTTATTAGTAGTAGTTTCTATTTTAACATCTTTAAATCCCATATTATTTAAGAACTTAATAAATTTAGATTTTAAAGACATTATCTTAGTTTCTTCTATTTTATTTAATACTTCTATATTAATAATATTATTATTAAAAGTAATATTATTATTTTTAAGAGTAAGAAGCATAGGACAAGACTCCCCATAGATATCAAATATATAATGAAAATAATCAAGGATAAGATTGTTTTCATTACTAAAAGAAAAAACAAATCTTACCTTTTCTACATCTTTTATACTCTCACTTAAAAAACATAACTTCTTAAAAACTTCTACATTTATAAGATTATCTATATTTATATATATAGTCCATCTTTTTTCTTTAACATTAACATCTACTTTTTTAACAAAAGCATTAAAAAAAGGAATGCGGTCTTCTTCTTCCATATGTATTAAATCTAAAAATCTTTTTAATTTATTATCCATCTCTTACCACATCCTTATATTAATTATAACACGTCAAAAAAAAAGAAAAAGACGAACAACATAAAAAGAGACAAAACTTTTAAATTTTGTCTCTTTGTTGAACTAAAATCTGCACATATTTCTACTTCTCATTCTTCTTAAAGCACTACCAAAAGTTCTACCTAATTCAAATAAAGTATTAATAGCTTTTGAAAAAGAGTTAATAAGAGTTCCTGATAAAGAGAAACCTCCTTCTATACATTTTAATTCTTCTGATTCAATATTTTTCATGATTTACCTCCTTTCATTTATATTTAATTGTTCTATCTGCATCTATAAGGTCTTAAATATCCGTCAAAAGCTCCAATTATGAATGTGATAAATCCTCCAAATATAGCGAGTATTCCCCATCTAAATCCACCATTTATAAGCTCTAGGTCTGATTTTTCTAACATACATTCCTCCTTCTTTAACTAATTACATATGACTTAGAAAAATATTTTCTTATTTCTTCTTTATGAGAAACATATATAATAGTTTTATCTTTAAATCCTTGTTCTAATTTTTTTAGTATTAATGCTTCTTCTTCTATTTCCACTTCACTTAAAGCTTCATCTAGAATAATATAAGGACAATCTCTTAATAAAGCTCTACATAATACTATTTTTTGTTTTTCTCCCCCACTTATATTAAAAGCCCCATCTTCAATTATAGAATTATCTCTTAATCCTTTCTTATCTATAATTTTATCTACATTACATATACTTAAAGCCTTTCTATACACATCATCTTCTATATTTCTTTCAAGAATAATATTATCTTTAATACTACCAGTAAATAAATATTCATTTTGGGAAACATACGCAAATGAATTTCTAATTACAGAAGGATTTATATCTTTAATATTCATATTTCCTATTTTTATACCCCCTTCATATTCATTATAATATCCTAGTAATATTTTACATATAGAAGACTTTCCACTTCCAGAAGGTCCATATAACAACGTCTTATCTTTCTCTTTAATAGATAAAGAAGTATTATCTATTATATTTTTAGATCCATTATAACTAAAACTTAAATTAAATATACTAATATCTCCACTTACAAAAGTATTATCTTCTTCACTTACCCTATCTTCTTTAACTAACAAAAAGTCATTAATCCTCTCAAGTGTACTTTTCATATATTGAAAAGAAGGATAAAGTTCAAGTATTTCTTTTATAGGATCTATAAAGAAAGAATAAAGAGTATAGAATACAATTAAATCTCCTAAAGAGATAAGTTGTTTAAACACGAACACCGAACCTATAACAATAATTACTATACTTCCTAATTCAATTATTAAATTTTTAATTAAATCTTCTACATTATTAAGTTTCTGTAATTTATTTTCACTTAAAGTATATCTTTTATAAGATAAAAATAATTTAATGATAAATTTATTTATTAGAGATAGATTTTTAATTGATGAATATCCACTTAATGTCTCTATTAAATCAGTATTATATAAAGCTTCGTTTTCTAAGGTGCAAAAGATATTGGATTTTAAAATTCGGGAAAACATCAAAACCGTTAATGAATAAAACAAAGCGACTAACAATACTAATATAAGTAAAGTTTTATTAATAAAATATAATATTATTAATGACATTAAAATAAGAAATGCATCTACAAAGACAATTATAAATATCTTAGTTAAATTGTCTTTTAAACTATCTAAATCATTCATCTTACTTACCATTTCTCCAGTAGGTCTATTTTTAAAGTAAGGATACGGAAGGCATAAAACATGTTTTATTACTTTTTTCATTATTTTGATACTCATATCTTTATTAATAGTAATTAGTAATATATTTCTTAAATAAAGAATAACTTGTTTTATAAGTGTTATTATAAAGAAGAATAATCCAACTATTAAAAGTAGTTTTATACTGTTTTTAATTATTAAATAATCTATAAATATCTTGAAATAAAAACTTGATATTAAAGTAATAATCATAAGTATAAAAGAAAGTAAGACTACTAATATAATTTTTCTTTTAAAAAGAAAAATTATATTTTTAAGAGTATTGAACACAGAATTTTTATTATCTAATTTAGGTAAAGTTTTTACCGGATAAAACTTTAAAGCACTACCAAGATAAATATCATTAAATTCTTTTTCACTAAGAATACATTTGCCTCTAGCTGGATCCATTAGCTCTAAGCATCTTTTCTTATAATTAAGAGAATAAACCACGACATAATGATACATTTGATTTATCTTTACATGTGCAATAAAAGGAAAACTTAATACATCATTAAATATATCTTTTGTATTTAATTTTAAGCCATATCCCTCTATTCCTATTTTTTTCATACCTTCAATCATATTATAAGCATTCGTTCCATTATTATCAGTCTTAATTATAAACTCGAGTTCATTTCTAGACATATCTTGACCGTAAGCACGAATAATTGAAAGTAAGCATGCACATGCACAGTCTCTATAACCGTTTTGCATTACAATGATTTTCTTCTTCATTTTTTTGCCCTCCTACTTATATTATTCGCTATAAAAATCAAAAACACTTCTAAAAATAGAAATGTTTTAATTTATATGTGAATTTAAGTAAGAGAAATAATCTTTTTTAATACTTAAGTTACTATTTCTAACTTTACTATTAATAATAGAATTTATATATTTTATATCTTTTTCTGTATATCTAGTATCATCTTTATATTTAATTGTACTACTCGCAGCATTATAATAAGCATGTTCATTCTTCCAAGAACCATTAGAGAAAATAGCATTACCACTATTACTTTCCCCTAAAACATCTTCTCCTAAATAAAGTCTAGGGTCATATTCTACTCCAAATAAATTAAATATTGTAGGTAAAATATCCATAAGAGTTGTATATTCTTGAATATCTTCATTAATCACACTATTATAAAATATAAGAGGTGTTCTATCTTTTTCATAATCTTCTTCTATATCATAGTTAAGTATACTCCCTACAGTTTCATCATTTAAACCATATGGATAATGATCTCCAAATAAAACTATAACAGTATCATCTAACTTATTTTTCTCTTCTAAGGAACTAAGTAAATATCCTAAAGATTCATCAGTTACTTTTAACTTAGCTAAATAGTTCTTCATAGAAGAATTAACTTTAAAATTTTTAAATAAATCATAGTATTCTTTCCCTACATTCATCTCAGTATAAGGTCTATGAGCTGAAATAGAGGTGATAAAAGCAACAAACTTATCTTGGTCTATAAACTCAGGTACAGCCTTTTTCATAAGCTCTAAATCACTTGGAGCATCTTCTGTTAAAGGAAGGACATCTATACCTAATAAAGATGAATCATAATACTTATCACTACCCATATTCTTATGAATCTTATTTCTCATATAATAGAAATCTGGATAAGGATGATAACTACTAGTTGTATAACCTTCTTTTTTAAAAACATTAAATATACTCTCAGGGTAAGTATTATTTTCATAAGTATTAGCGGTACAAGTATTATTAATAGTATAAATAGAAGTCATAACAGCCATTTCATTATTTCCAGTAGAACAACTGTTTCTTGGACTATAATTATTATTAAATCTTAGTCCTTGACTGTAAATCTTATTGAAATTAGGGAAATATTCAGGATATAACTTAATAGTATCATTAACACTTTCCATTAAAATAACTATTAGATTTTTATCTTTAAGTTTAGAAGTATATTTATTCTTACTAGTAATATTTCTAGATATATAATATTTATTTAAAGAATTAAGACTTTCATCTTTCTCAATATCTATTAATTTTTTCCAAGCTGTATCATCTATAACTCTATTATCTACATTATTACCAACTACTGGTTTTTCTTTAATTGGAAGTTCTAATACTTCTTCATTTTTAAATATAAAACTTTTTACATCAAGTATTCCATAAGTTAAAACACCAAACTCATTAACCGCTATACTCTGATTAGATGGATTATTAAGTAATTCTTTATTAGATATAATTTGATATTTATTTTGAAGACATTTAACACTAACTGATAAATAAAACAAAATAGAAGAAACACAAAGTACTATAATAAAAAATATAATACTATATTTTTTATTATCTTTGGATTTTATTTTAATTTTTTTATCTAAAAATATATAATATAAAACTAAAAGAATAAAAGGAATAAACATAAGATAAAATAAGAAAATATAACTACCAAAGAACTCAGTAATATAATTATTGACTTTACCTAGTTGAGATCCAGCATTAATTGACATATATGTTCCTATATAATTATTCGCTCCTACTTGAAAAAAAGCATAAAAAGATACTAAAAAAGAGAATATTGAATTTATTATTTTAGTTATTTTATCACTACAAAAAATATAAATAAAAGACATGATACTAGAAATTATTAAAGAAATAATTAATATTCTTATAACACTAAAAGACACTAAAGAAATACCACTAATTAACTTAAATGTTATTTCTAAAGAAAATATAAATAAAAATACAATAATTAAATTTTTTAGATACTTTTGTATATTTATATCTTTTATTTTCATCATACTACTCCTACATAATTTCTTATTACTTCAATATTATAACAATTTTTATAATATTTTACAAATTACATTTTTGTAATCCGCAAAAAAAATTATATATAATAATTTTTTATTGTGCTATAGGAAATTTAATTGGACCATGATGTTTATATTTTAAAATTTGAATATCACTTAATTCTCTAGAAGAATCAAAGTCTTTAAGTTCCTTTACCTCTGGATTCAACCATAAAGTAGGAGCTTCTAAATCTTCAAGTTCTTCTCCTCTACGTATTTGTTCTTTAATACCTTCAACTTGATTTACATAAATATGAGGATCATTTAAACTCCAACGCATTATTCCAGGTTTATATCCTGTTAAATGCGCGATCATATTTCCAAGAGTAGCGTATTGTGTAACATTAAAAGGAAGTCCTAAAGGTACATCACAAGATCTTTGATGAACCCAGAAATTTACTTTTCCGTTCCATACATTCCATTCAGTTGACCAAACACATGAAGGGAGTACAGCAGTAGGCATAAATTCATCTTGCCATAAGCTCTTAACCATTCTTCTGTCAGTTGGATTATTTCTAATAGTATCAATAACACTTTCCATTAACTGATAACGATCTGCTATAAAGCCATAAGCGGTACCAATTGTATGAGCTTTATCAATTCCAAAATCTTTAACTATACTTTTTTTAACTAAAATACCATCTTTATTAGGAACCATTTGTTCAGCATACCATTTGCCATCTTCTTGAATTTCCCATTCATCCCAAATTTTGACTCCTCTTTCTTTAAGCCATCTAACATCATTAGAATGAACTTGATAAATCCATAGCATCTCTAAAATAGCACTTTTAAAATATAATTGTTTTGTAGTTAAGCATGGAAACTCTTCGCCTAAATCAAATTCCAAATATGCACCATCTAACTTAATAGCATTTACACCAGTTCTATTCTCTACTTCTATCCCTTCTGTTAAAATTTTCTTACAAAGTTTTAAATATTGTGTATCCCATCTTGTCATAATATTATATTCCTTTCAAAATCTATTAGTTATTATCATAACACATTTAAAAAAAAATACAATTAAGTAATTTTACTAAAGTTACCTCTTTGACTTGTAAAGATAAATACATTATGATAAAATAATAACGTTCAAGAAAAGAGTTCTCGTAGCTCAGCTGGATAGAGCAATCGCCTTCTAAGCGATCGGTCGCAAGTTCGAATCTTGTCGAGAACACCATTAGAAAATAAACCTAGAATTTAATAATTCTAGGTTTTTATTATTATTCTTTTAACTCACTTTTTGCGACCTCTTTCTCACCTACTTTAAATACTACAGAACTTACATCATAGTTATCCTTAACACTCATACTTATAGTATATTTAACCTCTTCTAATATTTGATTATTATGAGTAGTATCAAATATCTTATCATTGAAAGTTAAGTACATAATATCATTAATTATTTCATAGTTTTTTAGCTCAGCTGAAGCATTTAAATAGCTTTCTAGATTAGCTTGATAAACTACACTACTTTTAAGTTCATCTATTATTACACTAATTTTTTCTCTATCATCATTATTTATAAGAGTAACAGGAGTATAATAAATTGAAGAACTTTTTTGATTACAATAATAAACAGTAGTACTATTTAAATTAGTTAAATTACTAATATCATATAACTTATTAATACCAAAATCTCTAGTTAAAGGTTTATCTAAAGTTTTATTTGTATTAGGAATTTTTAAAAGATCTTTTCCTTCTACACTTAAATATACACTAGTTATTTCTTCTAAAGAAGTAGAGGTATAAACTATCGCTTCTATCATTTTCTCTGCATCTTTTTTTAATACATTATTTAATTCCTTAGAAAAATCTAGTGTAACACTATTTTTAGAAATACTTACATTCTTAAGAACTGTATTAATAGGAATTATTCCACTAAATCCGTTAGGGACATTATCATTTTTTTTACCATTTTTAATAAGATACTCTATCTTTTCCCTAATAATTTCTTCATTACTTTCTTTATCTATGTTAACAGATACTGAAGTAATATAATTATATTTATCTAATAAATAAACATTAGTTAATTTTTCATCTTCTTTATATATAACACTACTTTCGATTTTTGTAGTGTTTAAAAAACTAGGAAAAAAATATATAATACCTATAATTATAAAAGCTAATGAAGTCACGCCTATTTTTCTTAACCCAATTCTTTTTAACATATGTACACCTCTAAAAAATTATATGATAAAATTATAAATAAATTACAAAAACTGCCCTATGATTTATTCATAGGACAGTATAATTATAGAATATTAAAGCTTGATTTCACCCATTTTTAAAAGTTCAACTACTGCAGAAGCTCTACCCTTAACTCCAAGCTTTTGCATAGAATTTGAGATATGATTTCTAACGGTCTTTTCACTTATACCAAGAGAAATCGCTATTTCCTTAGTTGATTTATTGTTTATTAATCTTTCAAAAACTTCTTTTTCTCTTTTAGTTAAAATACTTTTATTCATAATGTATATCCTCACTTTCTAATGTTTAATAAATACACTTATATATCTATAAGTATTGTATGTAAAAACATTAAAATGTGTGAGAAACACATTTATTTTGAAGAAAATTTAACAGTAATATATTTCTTTACATTATATTCCTCTTGAACTGATCTCATAATATTATTTGCTAAAGATGAATTATGTTCTTTAGAATTAATAACTACATTAATCTGATCATTATTTATTTCAATAAAGCTTTTGATTTTAAATTTTTCTTCTATCTTTTTCTCTAATTCTTCTTCTTTACCAATAGTAAGATTTAATAATTTAAGTTCTTCAAAAGCATTATTCTTATCTTCAGCTGAGGTTTCTACACTAGTAAGTTTACTTTCTAATTCTTTCATAGTAGATACAATTTTCTCATCTCTCTTAACTCTTAAAGCCACCAACATATCATTTTCACTAATATTTACAGTAGCATTTCCTGAAACAGGAGATAGTTTTTCTTTAGATTTAAGAAGTTCATTCGGACTAGTTACATAATATACTCCAAGAACAAGTACTAAACTTATTAAAGTTACAAACCAAAGATTTTGTTTATTTATCATATTTTATTCCCTCCATACTTCTTTTACTATAATATATTTAAGTAAGATAAGAATTATGAATAAATATTATTTTTTTAATATTAAATAGTTACTATCTTTAATACTATCTAGTTCCCTTAAATATAAAAGATAATTATTATATTCTTCTTTCTTATTTAAAATATATTTTTTAATAAACATAAAAGAAGAAACAATACTACTACTAGAAATTAAAGTATATAACATCTTTAATATTTCACTTGTTGAAGAAGTAATATCATAAAAAGATAAACTACCAAACATAATAGAAGTAATAATAAAAGATAAAGTAAAATACTCGAAATTGCTTCTTGATTCATTCTTATTTATTAAATATTTATTATAAATAATAGATAAAACATCTAGTTTCTTTAAAAGAATAGCAGTGTTTTTTGCTGTATAGAACTTAGTAATTTTATTTTCATCAGTTTTAATTAAAACTGTAGAATCTTCGCTTACATAATCAAAATCTAAATTTTTATTCATGTGTTTTCGCCCCTATAACTAATATATAAAAAATAACTATTTATGTTACTAAATAATTATTTTTTTACAAGTTTCTTAGCTTCTTCTATAGGTAAATCAAACTCTGCAATTAAACTATCTATAAAGTCTAACCAATCATTAGGATCTTCATCACATATTTTTTCATATACCCTGTTTTTTGAATAAATATATACTCCACTAAGTAACATGCCACTTCCTAGAATTTTAGCAATAAAAGATATTATCTCATTAATATCCTCACTAAATATATGAGCTGTACTAAGCCATAATAAACCAACTATAAAACTAAATATTCCAAAGTATTTATCATTTCTTGTACTTAAATTAGAAGTACGTAAAAACATTTTTTGTATTTGTTTTCCTTCTTCAAGTCTATTTTCTAACTTCTCATTTCTTGGAGAATGAAAAGACATTATTTTATTATCAACTGGTATTCTAAAATCTACTCCATCACTTGTTTTTACATATTTATATTTCATCGCTAATCTATCAATTTCATACATATTTATTACTCCTTTTTTTAATTAAACACTATTATAGCACATTAATTAGAAAACATAAAAAAAGCCATAACGGCTAATCTTAATTGTTAAGCTTTAGAAGAATATGATCCATCTTTTGTAGATATAATTATATTATCTCCTGTAGATATAAATAAAGGAACTTTAACTGTATAACCAGTTTCTACAGTAGCATCTTTATTCGCTCCACTTGTAGTATTACCTTTAACAGCCATTTCAGTATCAGTAACAAGATAAGTTACTTTTTCAGGAAGAGAAATGCCTAATATCTCTCCTTCATAACTCATAATATCTACATTAAGTCCTTCTTTCAAATACTTAATATTATCGTTTAGTTGACTCTTATTTACTTCAAGTTGTTCATAATTCTCATTATCCATAAATACATAATTATCTCCAGTATTATATAAATAACTTAAAGTTCTTTTTTCTATATTAGCCTTTTCTAACTTAATACTTGAATTAAAAGTAATTTCTATAGTTGAAGAACTTCTTAAATTCTTTAGCTTAGTTCTTACAAAAGCAGCACCTTTACCAGGCTTAACATGTTGAAATTCTATAACTGTATAAATATTTCCTTCATAAAGTATAGTCATTCCTGTTTTAATATCATTAACATTAATCATTTAAATTACGCCTTTCTTTCTTTATGTAAAGTTGTTTTATTACATTTTGTACAGAACTTCTTAAGTTCAAGTTTACCATCTGTGTTTTTCTTATTTTTACTTGTTAAATATGGTTGATTACCGCACTCTTCACATCTTAAAAGCACGCCTTCTCTATTTCCCTTCTTTGCCATAATGAGTCCACCTCCTTAAATATACTAGTATTATATCAAAATATTTAAGAAATAGGAATAGAAAATCATAGTAACTATGCTAAAACACTTAATTATTTGTTATATATATTATATTTATTAAAATATAAATCACTAATCTCCCTAGTAAGTCTCTTATTAACTGAAGATACATAGCTACTTTTACCATCAGATACATTAGGAGATATTACTACAAAAGACGCTATACTTTCATTACTTTGTGCATAAGCAACAAAAGAATTACTAATAGTAGAAGTATCTATTTTACCATCATTATCAGTATCTATAAAGCTTTGAGAAGTACCAGTTTTACCATAAGGATCATATAATTTATTAATATAATTATTCCCTGTCCCACCACTTTGCATTACCATTTTTAATCCTTTTTTTACTCTTAAAAAGTTTTCTTCAGTTGTATTAACTTTTCCTAACTCTTTTTCTTCATACTTATATTTACCACTACTATCTATACTTTTAAGAAAATGAGGTGCTATCCTTCTACCATTTGAATATATAGTATTAACATACTGAAATATCTGTAAAGGAGTATAAGTATCATATTGTCCTATAGGAAAGTCAAGAATAGATCCCATAGATAAATCATTTCCTTTATATCCTATCGCTTCAAAAGGAAGATCAATACCAGTTTTAACTCCTAATCCAAAACTATTATACATTTCCCTATAAATTGAAAAAGCTGCCTTATCTAATACTAAAGGACCGTTATAATAATAGTTTCCTTTCCCTACATTTATTGCTATTAAAAACTGGTAATAGTTAGATGAATACTTTAAAGCAGTTAAATCATCTACCCTACCTAAAGACTTCCAAGAACATTTCTCTTTAGTGTTTTTTACTTTAATACATCCATCCACTACACTATCTCCATACTTTATAGAAGAAGTATTATATCCAACCATATGAGAAGCTGCTTTAACAATAGACCCAGGAGTTAAAGAAACAGTAATTAAATCTGAACCATAATTAACTCTTTTTGTTTCCCCTAGTATACCCTCAGAACTAAAAGCATATATTTCCCCAGTATTAGGATTACCAACAATAGCGTAACTTCTATCATAATACTTTGTACCTTTCTCTTTCTTAGTCTTTTTCACTTCATTAAAAATAATATTATCTATATCTTTTTGTAAATTAATATCAATAGATAAATAAATATCTTTTCCTTTTATAGGATTACTAATTATTTTTTTAACTCCAGTAGTAGAAACACTATAACTTTCATCTCTTCCCCTTAAATACTCCTCATACTGTTTTTCTAAAAAACTAACCCCTACGCGATCACTTCTTTTATAACCTAAAGATAAATACTTGTTTTCATCTTCTTTTCTAATACTACCAATATTACCAAAATAATATCTTAAAGTATCATTCACTAAATAATCCCTAGAATATTTAAACCCAATAGATAATTCATTAATTTCTTTTCTTATAATATCTTTTTCTGTAGGAGTTACATCTTTATCTTTTATAACTTTAGTTTCATACTTATATCCTTTATTCATCTTATCATAAATAAATGCAATCTTCTTTTCTTGAATACTTAAATTATCTATATCTTTTTTACTTATTAATGAATATAAAAGATTCTTAAACTCATCCTCACTTATTTCTTTACTTTTATATTTATTCTTAATATTTTGACTAATTTTATTAACTATTGAAGTTTTATTTACTTTAAAATAATAATTAAATAACATATTATCATTAAATTTATAATCTAAACTTATAACTTCGGATAATTTAGTAGCGATATCTATCTCTTCCATATCACCTAAATTATTATCTTTATTATAAATAATAGTATCTTCTTTTTTATTTCCAACTAAAAGTATTCCATTCCTATCATATATTTTTCCTCTTTCTCCTTCTTCTCCAGTATATATTTTCCCTGTCTTAATTAGTAAAAGTTCTCTATACTTTTCCTTATTAATAACAGTAATATCTATAAGTCTAATAATAATTAAAGAAAACAAAAAAATCATAATAATAATTACTAATAAATATTTTCTTTTAAATAAAACATCACTTTTAATCTTTTTCATATTAATTAGTATATACAAAATATTAAAACATAAACTTAATAATATAGGAGGAACAAAAATATGTATAAAAGTTTAATAAAAGCTTATGTTGAAAGTATAACTAAAAGTGATATATATACTTTTGCTACAAAAGAAAATATAGAAATAACTAAAGAGGAAACAGATATTATTTTTAATGCAATAAAAAATGATACAGACATAATATTATCAAGTGATTTTCCAAGTTATATGAAAAAATATAATAATATATTATCTCAAACTTTAATAAATAAAATATTAGAATATTATAAGAAATATGAAAATTTCCTAAGTTGAAACACAACCTCTTTTATAGTATAATTTTTATATGAAAAGAGGTATTTATGACTAAAACAGCATTAATAACTGGTATTTCTAGTGACTTAGGTATAGCTTGTGCACTTATATTATCAAAGAGTGGATTTAATATTATAGGAACATATTTAAATAATTTTGAAAAAACAATTGATTTAGAAGAACAAATAAATAAAAATAATACCTCATTAAAATTATTTTCTTGTGATATAAGAGATGAAAAAGACATAATTGAAATAAAAGATTATATTACTAAAAATGAAATAGACTTAAGAGTAATAGTAAATAATGCATCTCTTAGTCTTGATAATAGTTTTTTAAATAAAACATCTGATGAGTTTAGAAAAGTAATAGATACTAATATTACAGGAACTTATCTTGTATCAAAAATAATAGGTTCATTACTAATTAATAAAAAATCATCTATAATTAATATTTCTTCTACCAATGCAATAGATACTGAATATATAGAAAGTATAGATTATGATGCATCAAAAGCAGGGATAATATCACTAACACATAACTTTGCTTCTTATTATGCTCCAAATGTTAGAGTAAATGCAATCGCTCCAGGATGGATAGAAACTTCATCTACAAAAGATATGGACCCGAAATTTAAAAAACAAGAAATTAAAAAAATATATTTAAATCGTTTTGCACTTCCAGAAGATATTGCTTACACTGTAGACTTTCTATCTTCTGATAAATCTGAATATATAAATAATACAGTAATAAGAGTAGATGGAGGATTAAAATGAATATAGAAAAATTAGTTAATGATGAAGAATTAAACTTAGAAAAAATATTTAAAGAAATAGATAAATTAGAAGAGATAAATAGTAATAATATTCTTTCATCTTTTATAAATAATAATGTATTTGAGTCAGATTTTAATATGACTACAGGATATGGATATAATGATGTAGGAAGAGACAAAATAGAGAAAATATTTGCAGATATATTTAAAGGAGAAGATTCATTAGTAAGAAATCAATTTATTTCTGGATCACATGCAATAAGTACCGCTCTTTTTGCAACTCTTAGACCAAATGATTTACTTTTATCTATTACTGGGTCTTTATATGATACATTATCTTCAGTAATAGGAATAGAAAAAAATAATAGTTCTCTAGCATCTTTTAATATTAAGTATGATCAAATTGACTTAATAAATGATGACTTCGATGATAAAAAAATAATAGGTTATATATCTACTCATAAAGTAAAAGTAATAGAAATTCAAAGATCAAAAGGATATTCTACAAGGAAGAGTTTAATAATAGAAAAACTAGAAAGAATTATTAAAAAGATTAAAAAAATAGATAAAGATATAATAATACTAGTAGATAACTGTTATTGTGAATTAGTAGAAACTTCTTCACCTTTAGAAGTAGGTGCAGATATTATAGTAGGTTCTCTTATTAAGAATTTAGGAGCAGGTATTGCATCTAATGGAGCTTATATAGTAGGAAGAAAAGATTTAATTAAACTATGTGGCGAAAGATTAAATCTTCCTGGAGAAGGAAAAGAAGTAGGACCTTCCTTAGGAGCTAATAAAGATATATTAAAAGGACTATATTTCTCTCCTAGTGTTGTATCTAGTGCACTAAAAGTAGCAGTGTTATGTTCTAAGGTTTTAAGAACTCTTGGATATGATGTAGAACCTCAATATAATGATAAAAGAGCTGATATAGTACAAACTATAATATTTAAAGATAAAAATAAACTAATAAATTGGGTAGAAGGAATACAATCATCTAGCCCAATAGATTCAAGTATTACCCCTATACCTGAACTTATGCCTGGATACAGCGATAAAGTAATAATGGCAAGTGGTTCATTCACTCAAGGTTCATCTATAGAACTTAGTTGTGATGGGCCTATAAGAGAACCTTTTATAGCTTATATGCAAGGTTCACTATCTTACTATTATGGAAAACAAGCAGTTATAAAAACTATAAAATACTTAATAGAAAAATCAAAGTAATTAAATACTTTGATTTTTAATAAAATCTATAAATTCTTTATTTCTAATATTCTCTATCTCATACTTATAAGGAGGATATTCATTCTTTTCATTTCTATTTATATAAGGAGTTTCAAGAATTTTAGGAACATCTTCTAATCTCTTATTATAAATAACATTAATTAAATTTTGAAAACCAATAGTACCATAACCTATATTAGCATGCCTATCTTTTTTTATTCCAAGTAAATTATTAGAATCGTTTACATGAATACATTTAATTTTCTCTATACCAATTTTTTTATCAAAATTATCTAAAAATTCATCAAATTTTGCAATATCAATACCAGAATCATTCATATGACAAGTATCTAAACAAACAAATAAATGACTAGTATCTTCTATCTTATCAAAAAGTAATTTAAACTCATCTATATTAGATAAAGTCTCTGTTCCTTTACCACTCATAAATTCAAGTAATATATCTGTTCCTATACCTTCTTTTAACACTTGATTAAGTCCAAAAGCTATATTATCAATTGCTTCTTCTAAAGAAAAAGTAACTCTACTTCCAGGATGAAGAACAAGCTTTTTAATACCTAAAGTTTCACAACGAATCATTTCTTCTTTTAGAAAGGAAATATAAAAATTATATTTTCTTTTATCAGTAGTATTAGCTAAATTAATAATAAAAGGAGCATGAACTATAACATTGTTACTATTTATATTATTCTCTATCATTAATTTATGAGCTTCATATGTTAAATTATCATCAATTACACATCTAAGAGTAGATTGATTACTACCTGTATAAAACATAAAAGTATTTGATTTATAACTTAATGCTTCTCTAACAGAACCTAAAAGTTGTGTATTTAAATTAAAAGTGACATTAGCACCTATCAATAATTCTTTCATAATAATCCACTCCTTCAATTAAAAATTATACATAATAATAGAAACAAAAACAACTTAAATCTATTTAAGTTGTTTATAAATCACAATTTATTTTTGTACTAGGTTTTACAGGATCTACTATATCTGCAAAAGTAACATAATGTTTAAGAGTAGTATCAGATAAATAAAATGCATAATTATTTCCACTTATAACATCATATTTGCTAATACCTCCATCACTTGAAATACGTATATCATATAAAATCTTTTCTTCATTAGATAATACAGAATCGCCTATCTTTTTATTACCATCGAAACAATATCTCTCAACTTTTATACCTTCAAGAGCTTTAACACCATAATCATTTTCAGCATCTTTTAATATTTGTTTAGTTTCTGTCAAGAAAATACTTTTTTTCCCTTCATTGTATTGTTTTATTATATTAGGAACAGTTAAAACTACTAATATTGCAAGTATTGCAATAACTGCCAGAAGTTCTATTAAAGTAAATCCATCTTTTTTATTCATATATTATTATCCTTTTTCTTTTATTTAACACAAGGAGAAATTGCAGGAAGAGCAGTACCAGTTAATGGTTTATCTGTTATATCTTTCTTTTCTACTGAAGTTGTTAAATTATAGCCATAAGTTCCATCACTAATTTGAAATTTAGTAATTTTTCCTTCAGAATTTATAGTAACAAAATATTTAACTTTATTATCTGAAGAAACACTTACTCCTTCTGGTAAAGATTTAGTTCCATCATTACAATAAGTAAGACTTACTTCTCCTCCATCAATCATATCAGTAGTATAACTAGCTTCTACAGAATCAAATATTTGTTTAGCTTGTGTAACAAAAGCTGATACTTTTCCTTTATTAAACATTCCTAAAATATTTGGTACTGTTAGTACTACCAATATTGCAAGTATTGCAATAACTGCTAGTAATTCGATCAATGTAAATCCTTTTTTGTTTTTCATAAAAATCCTCTTTTCTTTTATATATAAATTATATCATTAAACACTAACAATAAACAATAATATTATCACTTAATATACATTATTTTTATCTTGGACAAGTAATATTTTTAAATGTAGTAGATGGTGTATCTGAAACATTTATAGAAGTTATACCCGCTCCACCACTAGGATTAATTAAATCATATCCATAATTCTTGGTATCTGTTACTTGATATTTAATTACTTTTCCATTATCATCAAAATTAATATTATACTTAATTTTTGTATCTCCAGATAATTGAGTAGCGCCTTGTAAAGTAGTTCCATCCCAACAATAACTAGAGTGTGGTGTAGAACTTAATGAATCAACAACATACTGTGATTGAGCTGTAGATAATATTTCTTTAGATTGTGTAACAAAAGCTGACTTTTTACCTTTATTAAACATACCTAAGATATTTGGTACTGTAAGTACTACCAATATTGCAAGTATTGCAATAACTGCTAGTAATTCGATCAATGTAAATCCTTTTTTGTTTTTCATAAAATCCTCTTTTCTTATTTTAATAAATTAATTATATCATCTATATTATATTATTAAAAATATTTTACATATAACATTTACATCTTTACATAAATTCAAATATTTATGTACATAAAAAAACTTAAGTTAAGCTTAAGTTTTGATTTATCTATTTGAGCAAAGGAAATTTTCAATAGGTTTTCCTGGGTCATCTGTTATATCTTTACTAAATACTCCAGTTAGACTACTTAAATTATATCCATAAGTAGCTGAAGTTATATTGAATTTAATTACATTTCCAGAAGCATCAAACTCTACATAATAATGAACCTTAGTATCTCCAGATAATTGAATGCCACCAACTAAAGGTGAAGTTCCATCCCAACAATATTTTAGTTGTGGTGTAGAACTTAATGAATCAACAACATACTGTGATTGAGCTGTAGATAATATTTCTTTAGATTGTGTAACAAAAGCTGACTTTTTACCTTTATTAAACATACCTAAGATATTTGGTACTGTAAGTACTACCAATATTGCAAGTATTGCAATAACTGCTAGTAATTCGATCAATGTAAATCCTTTTTTATTTTTCATATTTTACTTCCTTCTTTCTTAGTGATAAGGACAAATTTCAATTTTCTTTAATACTTCTTTATTAACAGAAAACTCTTCTTTTGTAATTCCTTTAATACTAACGTCATTTATAACTTGAGGTACTTTCAAACTAATAGAATACTTTTTATCCATAACGTAAAATTCTTTTATATTACCTTTTTCATCAAAATCAATAAGATAAGACATTCCTTTTTCATTATATGTATTTAAACTTCTAACAGTTCCTTTACCTAAAGTTTCTTTGTTTTTAGTTGTATCTAAATAACAATAACGTGTAATAGAATTCCCAACATTAATATCTACCTCATATTCTGTTACTGCAGAAGATAAAATAGTACTTGCTTGTAGTTTGAAATTTTCAACATCATATTCTTTAAATAGTTTATTAAATGATGGAATTGCTATTACCAATAAAACAACAATTATAATAATAACTCCAATTATTTCAACTACTGAAAATTCTATTTTCTTTTTCACTAGACTTAATCCTCCTATTCTTTATTTATAGTTTGATTATAGCATTAAATCCAAAGTGTAGTCAATAATTATTCAATACTTTCTTTTTC
>JAVXDN010000008.1:0-24461 GCA_036658935.1 Bacilli bacterium
TATTTATAGTTAAATCATTATAATTTATGTGATATTTAATTAATGTCTCTAATAAGATATTGTATTTTATATCATGTATTTCTACTAATACTTTATTATTTTTCAATTATTTTTCCATCCTTTTAAATATTCCAGTTATAAGGATTTCTTTCTTTTCATATTTATTTATTATAAGATCTGTTCCATATATTTTAATTATCTCATTATTTAGTTTTAGTATAATATTAGAGGAAGTATAATCAATTATAGTGTATACACCAAAAACATGTATTTTATTTTTAAATACACTAATTAAATAATCATCTTCTTTTACATAATCTATTAAAGTTTTAATCATCTTCATCACATTAAATTATATGAAAAGATAAAAGAATTTAAGACAAAAAAAGAATGTAAAATCACATTCTTTAAAATTAATTTAATTTAGAATTCACTATATCAGAAACTTGTTTGAAGTCAGCTTTTCCATTTAATCTTTTATTAGCTTCTTTCATAATTTTTCCCATATCTTGTTTTCCTTCTGGTTTGATAGTATTAAATATATCATCTATAACAGAAGTAATTTCTTCTATAGTTAATTGAGAAGGAAGGAAAGTTTCTAAAAGTTTAATTTCTTTTTTTAATCCTTCTACTAAATCTTTTCTACCAACTTTTTCAAATTCAATAATATCTTCTTTATGAGTTTTAACTTGTTTACTAGCGACACTTATAACTAATTCATCATCTACAGTTTCAAGTTTATTATTAATTTTATTTAAATCAATTGCACTTTTTAATAATCTAATAGTACTAAGGGTTGCTTTATCACGATTTTTCATTGCATTAATCATAGATATTGAAACCTTTTCATATAGCCCCATGAATATTCCTCCTAATAGTCATATATTATTTATTATATCTATTTTTCTTCTTAGCGTTCTTAATAGCTTCTTTTAAAGCTTCTCTTCTAACTACTCCAGGTTTAGCATATTCTTTTCTTTTTTTCATTTCAGAAGGGACACCACTACGTTGAACTTGGACTCTAAATTTTCTTAAAGCTCCTTCAACATTACCGTTTTTTACATCTACATGAGTCATATTACTCCCCTCCCTTCGGGATCACGTACTAAAAGTATAGCAAAAGATATGACTTTTTTCAACAAACATTTCATATATTTAATTGGAAATTTTTATAGTTGGTAAAATTTGTTATTTATGACTTATAAAAAGAAAAAAAGAAATATTAATTTCTTAGTATAAATTTAAATATTAGTGTACATACTTTATAATAGGACCAAGAGAAAACTTCAACTATTTAATAGGAATATACATTTGTTAATTAGTTGCCTTTCTTCCTTGGTCTTTTATTATGTAAATAATGCTCCTAAGAGTTTAAATGTTTTTTTAAGTCCTCCACTCATAAATGATTCTAATAATTCACTTGTTTTATTTCCTACTTTACTAAAAGGTGTACTATAGTCTTTATAAGTATTAGATAGGTAATTTTCTACTTCTATATTCTTCCCTTCACTTATATCTTTTTCAAATCTTTTCATACTTTCATGTGTTATTTCCATTTTACTTCTTTCTTTATATTCATAAAATCCATTTAATTGGGATATATATAATACTAAAAATGATACAAATAATAATATAAAGCCTATAAATAAAACACGAGGTAATTTTTTTTCTTTTTCCATTATCTTAATCCTTCCCTTATATATATTGATAATATATCTGCAATAGATGCGACTGTGTTATTTACTTGTTCTATTGTATTATCAACTCCACCTAATTCAATTAAAATAGCATTTTTAAGTAAATCTTGATTATATATTCCATTTACTTCTTTTCCTTGTTTTTTAATAATTCCTCTACTAAGGGACGGATACATTTCATTTATTTTATTATTAAGAGAAGTAGCGAATGATAAGTTATATGAAGCATTTTCATGTTCCATTCCAACTACAAACATCATACGAGCATATTCTTTATTATTAAGTGTAGTTAAAGTTTTATTGATATTTGATGAGTCTCTATGTATATCTATCATATATTTAATTGAATTATTATTGTTTATTGTTTTCTGTATAAAATGTCTACTAGCTTTATAACTATTTTTATAACTAAGAGAATTATCACTTAAGTATTTTTTTATATTATTAGTTTCTACAATGGCTTTTATTCCTTTTTTTTCTAATTCTTCTCTTAATATAAAAGACGCTATCATAACGTTTGGTTTTAAACTATAATCAAATGATCCTTTCATATTATATTCTTCAAGTTGATGAGAATTATATATGTATACTAAAGGATCTTTTATTTCTTTAGGGTCAGGGTCATCTACAAAGTTAGTGTTATTGTTTTCATATTTATAGTCATCTTCTACATTACTAAATACAGCTAGAGCAGATTTATCAACTGTTTTATTAAGTGAGTTGTAAAGGATATCTTTAGGAGAAAAAGCATTATTAAATATATTTGATATAAAATAACTTTTATTTTTAAATACTTCTTCTATTCCTAAGTTTAAAAATATATCTTTAATATTTTCTTTTAGAAATAATTTTAATGTAAAAATAAATGATGTTATTATTATTAATAAATATAATACTAATTTAATTTTATTTGTTTTAGATTTCTTACTTTTAAATTTTCTTTTCATAATATTCTCCTATAATTAAGTATATTCTATATACTAAGAAAAAATTGTAGAATAAAAGTATTATTTTATGAAAATTTTTCTTAATGAAGAAGATATTATTTTAACAGTTTTTTCTATATAAAAATCCACTTCTTTTGTACTTACTAAAAGTTTTTTTAATTCATCTTTTTCACTTAAAACAGATGCATCTATTACTAAAGGTACACCTAAAGCTATACAAGGAATTCCTAAAGTTATATTACTTATTTCTGAGTTAGAGTTGTTACTTGCACTACCTGGGGTAATACCTCCAGTACTTATTTGTATTGTATTATTTAGTCTATTAATAGAATATGCTTTTAATGAATCCACTATAATAACTGCATCTATATTTAAGTCTTTTACAAGAGAAGATATAAATTCAAATGTATCTATATTAGTATTTCCTTCTACTTCTTTATGTATTTTAGATATTCTAGAGTTTTCTTTTAAATCAAGATTTTCTATTAAATGAAATCCTAGAGAATCACTAGTAATATTTTTATTTCCAAGTCCTACTATTAATATTTTACTTCTAGAGTTTAATAAAAGATATTTTAATACTTTTTTAAAATTTATAATAAAATATTTTTCTAGTTTTTTAGAGTTATTAATAAGTAAATTATCATCATACATAAGTGTTATATATTTTCCTATATTTTTTTGTAGTTTTAAAGATAATTTTTTATCTACATTTACCTCAGTTACTAAAAGATCCTTATATTTATGTTTTATAGAAGGAATAGTACTAGAGTTTATCATCACGTTTGAATTTTCTAAAAATAATGTATCTTTATTCATACTTATATTAAGTATCTTTATGTTGCTTTTTATACATTATTTTGTTAAAATTAGTATAGTTTTTATAGGAGGTGTTAAGAAATGGCTAATATTAAGAGTGCTAAAAAAAGAGTTAAAACAAATGAAAAAAAGAGAATATTAAATAATGATGTTAAAACAACTATGAAGACACTTATTAAGAAGTGTGAAAAAGCTGTTAAAGCTGGTGTTAAAGAAGACGCTTTAAAAGCATTATTAGATGCTAGTAAAGCAATCGATAAAGCTTCTAGTAAAGATGTTATTAAATTAAATACAGCAGCTAGATATAAATCTAGATTAACTAAACTTGTAAACAATTTAAAATAGTGGTAAATATTTACTACTTTTTTTTGCTTGTTCTATTAAATTATACTTGGTATAATTTAATTATAGAAATAGGAGAAGTATATGAGAAAAGTTGTAAATATTATTATTACTATAGTTTTAATTTGTGTTGTGCTTATAGTTTATTTTAAGATAGATGTTATTTCACAGGCGGTATCTAATATATTTTCAGATAAAAAGGAAATACATATTCCACAAGCGAATGAATATAAAAAGAATTATAATTTTATTAATCTTAATAATGAAGAAGTTTTTTATCCTTATAATAAGGATGATTTATCAGATATATTTTTCACTATATTTAATAGTGGATGGGAAGAATTTAGTTTTTATTGTCCTAAGGAATATAAAAGTTGTATAGAAGATACTAAGAGTATAATTGATGATGAGAGTTATATGAATATGCTTAATAATTATGTTTCTCCTTTCAATGGATTTAAGAGTATTAATGTAAGAGTATCTTCAAGTGGAGAGATTATTACTAATGTAGATAAAAATTATACTATTGATGAAATAAATAGTGTTAATAAAAAAGTAGATGAAATATTAGAAGAAACAATAATTGATTCTTACTCTACTTCAGATAAGATAAGAATATTACATAATTATATTATAAAGAATTCTGTATATGATAGAGATAGAGCTGATAAGAAAGAAAGTATTTATAAGTCTAATAAAGCTGTTGGAGCTTTACTTGAAGGTCATGCTGTATGTAGTGGTTATTCTGATGCTTTAGCTATATTCTTAGATAGATTACATATAGAAAATTTAAAAGTAGCTACTTCTAATCATGTATGGAATTTAATTAAAGTTGATGGGCTTTGGAAGCATGTTGATTTAACTTGGGATGATGCTACAAGTGGATATGGAATAAATAATTTTTTACTTATAGACACAAAAAAACTATTATCGTTAGATGATAAGGAACATAATTTTGATAAATCATTTTATGTTGAAGCTAACTAAATAGTCTTCTATTTCTTTTATGGTTTTATTAAAATCTATGAAATTTGTATCGAACCATTTAATATCTTTCATTTGATTATTGAACCATGTATATTGTCTTTTAGAATACTTTCGAGTATTCTTTTTTATTTCTTCTATACTTTCTTTATATGTTATTTCTTTTCTAAAGTATTTATTAAGTTCTTTATATCCTATTATATAATCAAGCTTTTTATATCCTTTATTAAATAAATTAGAAGCTTCTTCTAAGAGTCCTTTATCTATCATATTATCTACTCTTGTATTAATAATTTCATATAATTTATCTCTAGAAGTAGTTAATCCTATTGTAATAAAATCATATAATGGAGTATTTATATTATTATTATTTGTATCTTTTTCTTCATAACTATTTAAAAATCTTATCATTCTTTTTCTATTATTAACATGTATTTGATTGTTTGGATCAAGTGATAATATCTTATTTTTAATTTCTAAATTACTAAAGTTAGAAAAATCTTCATCTTCTTTTGTTTTCTTAGTAAAACGATAATCATATAGTAATGCTTTTATATATAACCCAGTTCCTCCTACAATTACTACATTCTTTTTTTTATCTATTAATTCATTTAATACTTTTCTTGCCTCTGTTTGATAATTATATACTGAATATTCTTCATTTAATGAACATCTATCAATAAAATGATGCTTTATTCCTTTTGTTTCTTCAATACTTGGTTTTGCACTTCCTATATTTACATTTTTATATATAGAAACTGAATCAGAAGATATAATTTCTGCATTATATTTTTCTGCAAGAAAAATACTTAATTTTGTTTTGCCTACTCCAGTAGGTCCTACTATTACTAATATCATGCGTTTACCCTCTTAAATAATACTTCTAAATCATACTTAGTGTATTTAATTATTGTAGGTCTTCCATGAGGACAAGTATAAGGGAAATCACATTGAAATAATCTTTTTATTAACATCATTTTTTCTTCATCATTAATATCACTATTAGCTTTTACACTCATTTTACAAGCGATAGTAGAGGATAATTTATCATTGAATTTAATTCTATCAAAGTTCTTACCTTCAACTATTATCATATCTAATATAGTTCTAATTGTACTTTCTTCATAACCTTCTTTTATCCAAGTAGGATGTGATAATATTCTAATAGTATTAATTCCAAATTCTTCAGTTTTTATTCCAAGAGAAGAAATGAAAGGTAATAATTCTTTTATTTTCATAAATTCATGTAGTGAATATTCTATAGTTATAGGTATTAAAAGATCTATATAACTTATATCTTTCTCTTTTAAAGCTTTTAATACTTTTTCATAGTTAATTCTTTCATTCGCAGCGTGTATATCTATTATATATATATTTTCTTTATCATTAGCGAATAAATATGTTCCCATCGCTAAGCCTAAAGGATTTATTAAAGTACTATCATCCTTCTTTTCATCAAATATTTCCATTTGTCCTATATTTATATCTTCATCATTAAATAAGTATTCATCACTATTAGAAGTATTTTCTTCTACTATAAATGTACTATTATCATTAGTAGTAGTTCCATTATATGCATTAAATGTATTATTAACTATACTTAATTTATCTCTTAGGGTATTATATAAAACATTTTCTAAACTAGATAATTTACTAAATTTTATATCTTGTTTAGTTGGATGAATATTAACATCTATAAGAGTTGGGTCAGTATCAATATATAACACTACTACAGGATATCTATTTTCTGGTAGAAATGTATGATAAGCATCTTTTATAATATTATTTACAAAAGCATTATTTACTACTCTATCATTTACTATAATATTTAAAAAGTTTTTATTACTTTTAAATACACTAATATTACTTATATATCCTTTTATAGAATAATCATCATTTTCTCCTATTATATTTATCATATTCTTACTAACACTTGGACCATATATCTCATGTATAGTTTTTAGTGTGTCACAGCTTCCACTTGTTTTTAATATTTCTTTTTGTTCACTTATTAAAGTAAATGAAATATTAGTATGTGATAATGATAATTTTTCTATATAAAAAACTACATTATTAAGTTCTGTATTAAGGCTTTTTAAAAATTTGAGTCTAGCGGGAGTATTAAAGAATAAATTATTTACCTCTACTGTAGTTCCTTTACTTCTAGGTACTTTAGTTTTACTGATAAAGTTTCCACCTTTAATATGAATACATACACCTACATTATCTTTTGATGTTGTAAGAAAAGTATCAGTTACAGAAGAGACTGACGCTAAAGCTTCTCCTCTAAAGCCTAAGGTATTTATAAAGAATAAATCATTTTCACTTTTAATTTTACTTGTAGCATGTGGTGTAAAAGATAGAAGAGCATCATCTTCTTCCATACCAGTTCCATTATCTGTTACTTTAATTTGTTTAGTTCCAGATAATAAAAGTTCTACTATTATGTTTGTTGAACATGCATCAATAGAGTTTTCTACTAATTCTTTAACTACACTTGCAACACTTTCTACTACTTCTCCAGCGGCAATTTTATTTGATAAAGATTGATCCATTACTTTAATTATTCCCATAACTAATTACCTCCTATATCATTGAAGATCTAACACTCACTAATTTTTCGTCTAAAGTATATACTACAACGTTTGCAGGTTTTACTATTTTAATAAATCCTACTCCATTTATTACTATATCTTTTTTACCATCTAATTCTATATTAAGTTTTGGTAAGACTTTTAATTTATCATTAGTTTTGGTTTTTATCTTTTCATATTTTAAGTCATTATTCATATAAAAACAAAAACTATTTTGGACTCCTTTTATATAATCAATTCTAATTATATCTTCTACTAAAATACTCCATCCTTCTTTTAATTGATAAAGATGTACTTTTATTTCTTTTTTTGGAGTTATATCTACAACTGATTTTAATGATAAAAATTTGTATATAGAGTTTTCCATTATAAATCCTGGGGTATCAATAATAGTTAATTTATCATTTAATTTAATATTAATATAGTCAAGTGTAGTATTAGGAATAGATGATACTGTAATATTAGGTAGAAGTCCTACACTTCCCATTAGTGCATTTATGAATGTAGATTTTCCACTATTAGTTAGTCCTACAACATATAATTTTCTTACTTTATCTTTATTTATTTTATTATAAAACTCATCTATATTTTTTCTAGATATAGAGCTTACACACATAACAAAGTCAGTATCATAATAATTTTCTTTAAAATATTTTATTAGTTTTTTATCACTAACACTTTTTGGTATTAAATCTCTTTTAGTTAATATAACATATACTCTTTTCTTAAAATATTCTAAAAATTTAATAGTTTCTTTATTTAAATTAAGAATATCTATTAAAAACACTACATCAGCGGATGTTTTATCTATATCGTATATTATCTTTTCATAATCTATTCTAGTATCAGCGACACTATATACTCCATAATTTTTTATTTTAAAACATCTTTCACATAATAAAGCTGAAGAGATAACTTTTTCACTTACATATCCATCTTTATCTTTATTAAGTGTTTGAAGTATTGACCCACATCCAGTACATTTCTTATCATTCATAATATCTACCTCTTACAAATAATTCTCTTTTAGTTAATAAAAAACTAATTATATTTTCTTTAACTCTGTCTGTGAACTTTTGTTCTTCTTTTGTTTGAGCGATAGAGTTTACTAATATAGATTTAATGCCTAATCTGTTAGCTCCTCTTACATCAATATATAATTCATCTCCAATAGATGCTATATCTTCAGGTAGTAAGTTATAAATATTCATGATTTTATCGTATTTTTCACGTCTTGGTTTATTAGCTAGAAAACAAGCATCTACTTCTAAAGTATTTCTAAATTTTTCTATTTTTTCTTTACTTTGATTAGACATTATTATTACTTTAAATCCCATATTTTTTAATTCTTCTATAAATAGTTTTAAAGTATTACTTGGTTCTTTTTCACTAAAAGAAACTAATGTATTAAATAAATCAAATATAATACACTTAATTCCTTCGTTTTTTAGTTTTAAATAATCAATTTCATAGATGCTTTTTTTATATACATCTGGTACATAACTCTCTAACATTTAACTTAACCTCTCTTCAAGTTCAAACTCATAATCAAGTAATCTTACAGTATCTCCATACTCAGCACCATGTCTTATAAGTTCACTATCTACTCCTAAAGATGATAATTTTCTAGCGAATCTAAGTTCTGCTTCATCACTATTGAATTTAGTCATCTTAAATAATTTTTCTATTTTATCTCCTTTTATTACCCATACATCATTATCTTTTTCTATACTAAAAGGAACTTCTTTTTTAAATTGATATAATACATATTCTTCAAATTCTTTTTCTTCATATATTGGAGCGTCTTTTTCCGTTTGTAATAAAGCAGCTAAACGCTTCATTAATTCATCTAATCCTATACGTGCTACAGCGACAGTTTCAAATACTTCAAGTTCTGGATAAGCAGATACAAAAGCTTTTAAGTTTTCTTTAGCTCCTTCTATATCCATTTTATTAGCGACTACTATTGTTCTTTTATTATATAATTTTTCACTATATAACTTCATTTCATTAGATATAATTTTATAGTCTTCTATTGGATTTCTTCCTTCACTTCCAGACATATCTAAAACATGAGCTAAAACTTTACAACGTGATGCATGTTTAAGAAATTCAAGTCCTAAACCTACTCCATCACTAGCTCCTTCTATAATTCCAGGAAGATCTGCCATTACAAATGATGTTTCTCCTACACTTACTACTCCTAAATTAGGACTAAGAGTTGTAAAATGATATGCAGCGACTTTTGGTTTACAAGCACTTACTTCTGCAATAATACTACTTTTACCAACACTTGGAAATCCTACTAATCCTACATCAGCTAAAAGTTTTAAATCACATTTTAAATTTCTTGTTTCTCCAGGTTCTCCATGTTCAGATACTTGAGGTGCTTTATTTTTATTAGATAAAAAGGCAGCATTTCCTTTTCCACCTCTTCCACCTTTAGCAATTACTTCTCTTTGACCATCAGTTACTAAGTCACATAAAATAAGTCCTGTATCTGTATCTCTTACTGTTGTACCTATTGGAACTTGAATTATTGTATCTTCTGCAGATGCTCCTGTTTTATTTGCACCACTTCCAGGTTCACCTTTTTGAGCTTTAATTGTTTTTTTATATCTAAGGTCAAGTAAAGTTTTAAGCCCTCCACAAGCTAAGAAAACTATACTTCCTCCTCTTCCACCATTTCCACCATCAGGTCCACCCATTTCAATGAATTTTTCATGACGAAAAGAAGTACAACCGTCTCCTCCTTTACCACCAACTACAACTATTTCAACATCATCTATAAACATAATTAATCACTCTCTTCATGCTTTATTCTACCATAAGAGAGTGTTTATTACTATAAAAATATACCCTAAATACATTGATCATTACTTTAAACATAAATAAAAACATAAACAATATATTTAATTAGAGGTGTTTTATGTTTAAAAAAATATTTAATTATTTAAAAGAACTAATGTTTTTTACTGCAAGTTATAGTATTAATGTTTTTCCTACTCCTTTATCAAAAGAGGAAACTAATAAAAATATTGAATTACTACTTAAAGGAGATAAGAGTGCTAGAGCATTACTTATTGAACATAATTTAAGATTAGTTGCACATATAGTTAAAAAATATGATAGTTTTAATGAAGATCCTGATGATTTAATTTCTATTGGAACTATAGGTCTTATAAAAGGTATTGACTCATTTAGTGATAAGAATGGAGCGAAGATTACTACTTATGTTGCTAAATGTATTGAAAATGAAATTCTTATGTATTTTAGATCAAATAAAAAAAATAATAATAATGTTTCACTAAATGATACTATTGGTTTTGATAAAGATGGAAATGAGATAGCTTTTATAGATGTTATAAAAGGTCAAGGAGAAGATGTTAATGATATTGTATTCTTAAAAGATAATATTAATTTATTAAAAGACTATATTAAATATTTAACTCCTAGAGAAAAAAATGTAATAGTGATGCGTTATGGTCTTCTTGGAACTGAGGAGTTAACTCAAAAGAATATAGCTTCTATTTTACATATTTCAAGAAGTTATGTTTCAAGAATAGAAAAAAGAGCACTTGTTAAAATGCTCCGTGAATTTATTAAAAATAATAAATGTTAATTATCTAGATGATACAGATGGTTCATAGTCATATTTTAAACTATGAGTTCTATCATATTTAGATTTTTTATAACTAGTTTCTCTACTAAAACGATTAACTGCATCAACAAATTCTCTGTTCCCTGTACTATAATCATTTAATTTAGTACAAGTATAATCATCAAATTTCTTTTGAGTTGATAAATTTTCTACTTTTAAGTTTCTTTCATCAGTTTTGATATATGATACTCTTTTAAATCCTAATGTTCTAAAGAAGTCACTATAGTTAATAGCTTCTCTAGTATCACTAAATCTTCCTAAAGCTTGTATAAGTTCAAATTCATTTTGGAAGTTATCTTTCCATCCTTTTATACATTCTTCTATTAAGTTATTATAAACTTTAGAAGATGATGATGACATATCTAATACTACATCTCTATTTCTTACCATACTATTAGATGATCTCATATTTTTAATGAAAATTAAATATACTTTCCATAAATCAAATGACATATAAGTAGGTAAATTATTTATTGTATAAATAAATCCTTTTAAGTGATTTGGACTCTTTGAATCTCCATCTACTCTTGTACTTACTTTTACACTATTAATAAAAAAATGTCCGTTTTGTAATATATAATTCATGTATTCTTTATTTTTAAGCACACCAAATTCATTATCTTTTACAAAGATACTTCTAGTTTCAGTGTCTTTTCCTTCTGATATTATTAATTCTACAGTACCTTCATCAATATGTTCATCTCTTACATCAATAGTTCTTTTTGTTGTATCAGATAAACTTAATTCATATACATCTATATTATCTAATTCATTTCTAATTGGCATTAATACCATTTCTTTCACTCTCCCTTTTTTTAAAGTTCTTAAATTATACCATATATGTAGGCTTAAGTCAAATTAAATTGCCTAAAATCACTGATTTTAGGCATTAGGATGACTAATACACTTACACATTATATGTAAGTAAAACTTTTATATACACATATTTTTATAATATTTCTAATAATTGTTCTAAATATTCACTCATAAATAATGGGATATTTAAAATATTTCCATCTTTATTTAAATTATTCATTGAGAATCTTATCATAATATTGGGTTTTTGTTCCTCATTATATTTTGTTAAACTTTTATTATTTGTACTTAACCCTGATTTTACTTCGATTGGTATTATTTCATTTTTTCTACATATTATAAAATCTATTTCACTTCTAGGTCTAGAATAATAATGAGGTATTACTTCTAAATATGATGATAATGATTGTAATATATAGTTTTCTGTTAAAGAACCTTTAAATTCACTATATAATTGATTTCCTTTTTTTATTATTGAACTATCTAATTCAGATAATTTTCTAAGTAAGCCTGTATCCATCATATATATTTTAAATGAACTTAAATCCTCATATGCTTTGAGTGGAAGATTTGGAGTAGTTATATTATAAACTTTATATATTAAGTTAGCACTATTAAGCCAATTCAATGCTTCTTCGTATTCACGTGCTCTTGCTCCTTCTTTTATAACTCCATATAAGAATTTTTTATTTTCACGAGCTAATTGAGAAGGAATAGAGTTCCATACAAGAGATGCTTTAGTAGCTTCAACATCAGTCATATGTTTAGAAAAATCTTCTTCATAGGAAATAACTATGTTTTTTTGTATTTCATTAACTCTTTCTATATCTTTTTCTTTAACCCAAGACAAAACTACTTCAGGCATTCCTCCAACTATAAAGTATGCTTTTAATTTTTCATTTAATTTATTAAAAAATATATCTTCTAATTTTTCTATTCTTTTAAAACTTTTCATATATTCTACAAGTGACAGTGAATCATCTGCTATTAAAAATTCACTAAATGACATTGGTTTTAAATCAAGATAATCTACTTTCCCAACTGGAAAAGAAGTTTTAGATAATCTTATTCCTAATAAACTTCCAGCAGCGATAATATGAAATTCATTCATTTCTTCATTAAAGTATTTTAGTGAGTTTAGTGCATCTGGGCATTCTTGAACTTCATCAAAGAATATTAAAGTACTACCTGGTTTAATAGCTTTACCATATATTAAAGATAGCTGTTCTAAAATTCTTTTAGGATCTTTAGTATTATAAAACAATTGATATAAATCTTTATCATGGTCAAAGTTAAAATATGCTAAATCATCATAATACTTAGATGCAAAATCTTTAATAATATATGTTTTTCCGACTTGTCTTGCACCCCTTAATATTAAAGGTTTTCTATATTCACTATTTTTCCATTTTATTAAATCCTTCGTTATAAATCTTTCCATACTATCATCTCCCTTTTAGTTATTATACCACTATTATATGTTAAAAAATTGAATATATCACGCTTTTACATACATTTCATGTACTTTCATCACACTTTTTACACGTTTTTGACTATAAATATCACATAATTTACAAAAGAAGACTTTTGTATAGAAAAATACAACCATAAAATATGGCTGTATCTAAGTTTATATTCTTTCTAAATATACTTTTAATTTATATTCACTGTCTTCTATAGTAGAAGAATATTCATAAGTATCTCTAGGTTCTTCTCTAGAGAGAAGTTCATTATTTATTAAGTCTTTATTAGACGATAATATATCTTTTATATATTCATTATCTGTTTCAAATTTAATATATATTCTATTTTCTACATTAAATCCTGCTTCTTTTCTAAATACTTGACATTGTCTTATTATATCTCTACATATTCCATCTTTCTTTAGTTCTTCATCTACTAATATATTAAGGGCAATAGTTGCAGACCCTTCAGTTGAAATTTTAATTGATTCTTTTTCTATTGTCTCAATATTAAATAGTTTAGCTTCTAAGCCTTGATCATATCCATCTATTTTAATAGTTTCATTATTATGTACTTTAGATATAAGTTCTTTATTACTTTGCACTTTAGTTAATAGTTCTTTAACTTTATTTACATCTTGTTTTAAAGCACTACCAGATTCTTTGAAATTAAGGGATAAATATTCATCTTTTAATTTATCAAATGAATCAAGAAGTATTATATCTTTTACATTTATTTCACTTTTAATAATATCAGTATATTCATTAACTGCTTTATTTGAATCATTATTTAATATATACAATTCTTTTAATGGTTGTCTTACTTTTATTGAACTTTCATTTCTAAGTTTTAAAGCTAATGTAATGATATCTCTACATTTAGAAGTGTCTTCAATAATAGAATCATCTATAAATTCTTTAATTTGTTTTGGCCATGAGCTTAAATGAACACTAGTTGGAGTAGTATTATCATACTTCCTTATTATATTCATCCAAATATATTCACTCATAAATGGTATTATTGGTGCCATCACTTGAGTAAGTGTTTTAATAGCATTAAATAAACAATAATATGCAGTTAATTTATCTTGACCATTTTCACTTTTCCAGAATCTTCTTCTATTAATTCTTATATAGAAGTTACTTACATCATCACAAAATTTTTCAAATGAAGAACAAACATCTCCAGTATTATAATTATTCATATTATTTGTAGAATCATTAATAAATTTATTAGTTATTTTTAATAACCATTTATCACTTATTGTTAAGTATTTTTCATCTAAGACAAAGTTTACTAAGTCTGGTTTATCTAAGTCTGCATATGTTTCAAAGAATACTACCATATTATAATAAGATAATAGTTTTCTTTTAGCATCATCCCCTAAATTATATCCAAATCTTACATTATTAACTGGATTAGCGGATGCATATAAGTATCTTGTAGCATCTACTCCTATTATTCCTACAGCTTCTTCAAATGAAATATTAAATCCTGTTTTAGAGAATTTAGTTCCATCTTCTCCTGTTACCATTCCATGAGTTCCTACTGCTTCATATGGAGCTTTATCTACTAATACAGTACTCATAAATAACATAGCATAAAACCATAATCTTACTTGTTCATGCATTTCTACAACATATTCAGCTGGGAAATAACTATTCCAATATTCTTTATCAGTAAAGTATTTTAATGTACTAAAAGGTACTATTCCTGCATCTAACCAAACATCTCCTACTTCTGGAGTACGAGATACTTCTTCACCACAAACCGGGCATTTTATTTTAACTTCATCAATCCATGGTCTATGAAGTTCTTTAATATTGGTTGATATATTTTTATCGCATGATAATTCTATTAATTCTTCTTTGCTACCTATAACACTTAAGTGTCCACATTTAGTACATTTATAGAAAGGAAGTGGAAGTCCATAATATCTTTTTCTAGATATATTCCAGTTACCCATATTAGTAAGCCAATCTTCCATTCTCTTTCCTTGATATTCAGGATACCATTTAACTGTTCTAGCATTTTTAATTAATCTTGGTCTTAATTCTTCTACATCAATTGCCCAACCTTTATCAAGTCTAAATACTATATCTTGTTTACATCTCCAACAGAAAGGATATGAATGTGTTATTGGATGAGTCAGATACATTTTATCTCTTTTCTTAAGTTCATCAAATACTAAATCATTTACTTCTTGAGCATTTTTACCAGCTAGAAATCCAAAATCAGGATAAAATAATCCATTTTCATCTATTGGAGTAATTATATCAAGTCCAATACTTTCTCCTAGCTCAAAGTCTTCACTTCCACATCCAGGTGCTATATGAACTACTCCACTTCCTTCAGTTGAGTCAACATTATCCCATAATACTATTCTATGTTTAACTTTTATTTGTTCTTTTAATTCAGGAAAACATGTTTCATATTCTAATCCTTCTAGAGTTGAACCTTTAAATTCTTCTAATATTTCTCCACCATTTTTTTCAAATTTACGAGTAAATACATCTTTACACATTATTAAAGGAAGTTTTTCTTCATTCATTTGCACTTTAACATAAGTCAAATCTTTATTAATAGCTAGAGCGGTATTAGCAGATAGAGTCCAAGGAGTTGTAGTCCACACTAATATATTTGTATTTTTATCTTTTATAGGTAGTTTAAAGAATACTGCAGTGTGAGTTACATCATGATATGATCCAGTCATTTCATGTTCAGATAAAGATGTTCCACATCTGATACACCAAGGTAGTGGTTTATAACTTTCTTTTATCCAATTATTCTCATGACATTTTTTTAAGAAAGCCCATATTCCAGTTATATTTTCATCAGTATAAGTAAAATATGAATTATCCCAGTCCATCCATTGTCCTAATGTTTTAGATTGTTCAACGATTGCTTTACTATAATTTTTTACTCTATTTTTACAAGCTAAAGTAAATTTATCTAACCCATATTCTTCAATATCTTTTTTACTTTTAAATCCTAATTCTTTTTCTACTTCTACCTCTACCCATAATCCTTGAGAATCAAATCCATTTCTATAGTGTGTAGTGTATCCATTCATTGCTTTATATCTTAAAAATGCATCTTTTAAAGTTCTTCCCCATACGTGATGTATTTTCATAGAGTTATTAGCAGTTATTGGTCCATCAATAAATCTATATTTAGGTCCATTTTCATTTTGTTTAACTAATTTTTTAAACGTATCATCTTTTTCCCAATATTCTCTTATTTCTTTCTCTACATTTGTAAAATCATAATTTGTTTCTAATTTTTTCATATTTTCTCCTTTTATATATAAAAAAAGACGATACTTAGGAGTGCTTTTTTTTAAGCACGATACCATCCTTTATTTTTCTCTTTTGTTTTAACGCAACTTCCTGCGGTATTCTTAATACTCATAATAGAGTGATTTAATTTAAATATTCTTAATAGTTTCTCACCTTTAACTATTTCTCTTTAAAGATAATATTTAAATATTGTCTCTATCTACTGATTTTAAATCTAAGTTATCTATCTCATCTACTACTTCCATTTGACTTTCAATAATAGCTTTTAATCTTCTTTTAAATATTATGACATTTCTCTTCATATTATCTGCACTAATTTCTATCTTTTCAGCTTTTAAAAGTGCATCATTGATAATTCTACTTGCATTCTTTTTAGCATCATTTGTAAGAGATTCACTTTCCATACGTGCTGATCTCTTAATTTGATCTCCAGCACTTTCTGCAGCGAATAAAGCTCTATTGAGAGTAGCTTCTACTCTTTCATAGCTTTTAAGTTTATCTTCAAGTTGTAATTTTTCAGCTTCTAATGTTTGTTTTTCAGTTTCAAGTAATTTAGATTTTTCAAGTAGTTTATCATATTCTTTTATATACTGATCTAACCACTCTATTACTTGTTTCTTATCAAAACCTCTAAAAACTGTTTCAAATTTTTCCATAGGACACCTCAAACTCACTTTTCTTTTAATCTTTATTTACCATTCAACGCTGTCTTCAGCTTTTTTTGAATCTTCTTCAGTGATCTTGCCCTGAACATTTACATTCTTAGGAGTACATAAATATATTCCTCCACCTATCTTTTGTAAATCTCCACCGATAGCATACAACGTGCCACTTAAAAAGTCAATAATCCTTTTAGCTTGGTCAGATGTAACTCTTTTAAAGTTAACTACAACTGCATTTCTATTTTTTAAATGATCTGCAATTTGTTGACTTTCTGAGTAAGCTCTTGGCTCAACTAATATCATTTTATTAGCTTGATCAGTTCCTTTTTTATTTGCCTCTGCTTCAACATTGTAGAAATCATCTTCTACTCCACTAACAGTATCATCAGATGAAAATATATCTTTAAATTTACCAAACGCCATAATAAAATCTCCTTACTTTTCTTATCTTATTTCATTTTAACACAACATTTTTTTTGTGTAAATGATTTATAGTGTTTTTGTGTATTTTTAAGTTAATATTAGTTATAAAAAAAGAATTAAAGAACATTCTTAAGTTATATACTCCTATTTATTAATGTAATCTTAAACATTGAACATCTTGTTCTTCATCTAGTTTCGATGCGATAAGAGCTTCATAATTTTTCCATAATGGACAATTAGTACTAGGATTATCTAATACATTGTAAACTTCTGATTTTTCACATTCAAATATTTGCTCACAAGTTAAACAATCTTTATTAAATAATGTTTCACTTAATAATTGTTTTTCTTCACTAGATAATAAATAATATGCAGCGGATCTTAATTCTAAAGATGAATCACTCACACTAGGACAAATTTTATGTGCTCTTTTTAGTAGTGTTTCTTTAGGATTTATAAGTCTATTTTTAAAAACAATATTTGATTCAATCAATGCTTGTTTTAAGTCGCTACAAATATTTTGATTTAATTTAATATAAGATAAGCATAAGAGTTCTATATTTTTTATAATATATTTTTTATTTTCTTTATCATATTCTATTGAGTCTTGTATTTCTTTATATTCTTCATAAATTACTTTTAAATTGTTATTCGTAAATCTTTTATACTCTTGTTTCAATAATTTTTCAAAAGAAACTACATAACTTTCAGATATTTCATCTTCATCTTTTAGACTTAATGCCCCTACTATAATTGTTAGTACATTACACAGTACTGTTTCTTCTGATATTTCTTCTGTTTTACTATTTTGTTCCATATATAGTTTTCTCCTTTAATAGTATGTTTAATATAATAGAGTTTGAATTTCTTCTTTTAACTTATCTATTGAAATTAATTTTGATTCTGTTTGTGTTCTTAATTTATATTCAACTAGTCCTTTACTTGCATCTCTTCCTACTACTATTCTAAGTGGTATTCCAATTAAATCCATATCTTTAAATTTAACTCCAACTCTTTCATCTCTATTATCTAAAAGTACTTCTATATTAGCTTTTGTTAATTCATTATATAAGTTATTAGCTAATTCATTTTGTTCTTCATCTTTTATGTTAACAGGAACTATTACTATTTTGTATGGAGCGACAGATATAGGCCAAATTATTCCATTTGTATCATGACTTTGTTCTACTATTGAAGATAATGTTCTAGCTACTCCTATACCATAACTCCCCATAATAACAGGATTATCTATGTTATTTTCATCTTTATATGTAAGATTAAATGCTTCACTATATTTAGTTCCTAGTTTAAAGCAGTTTCCTACTTCAATAGTTTTTATAAATTTAAGTGGTTTTTTACATATAGGACAAATATCTCCTTCTTTTATTACACTTATATCTGAATATTTATCTACTTTAAAATCATTTAAATTAACATTAATATAATGATAGTCAGTTTTATTTGCTCCTACACAGAAGTTAGATATTCCTTTTATCTTATTATCAGAGATTATTTTAATATCTAAATCTATTGGTCCAGCGAATCCAACAACTGCATGTGTTACTTCTTTTACTTCTTCTTCAGTAGCGAGAGTTACACTTTTTGCATTAAGAAGTTTTCTTAGTTTAACTTCATTAACTGTATCGTTTCCCATTACTAATACTGCATATAGTTGAGAGTCTATATTGTATATTAAAGTTTTCACAAATTTTTCTGTAGCACAATGTGTAAACTCAGATATTTCATCTATAGTTTTAATATTAGGTGTATGAATAAGTTCTTTATTTAGTTTTTCTTCATTATTTGTTTGTTCATTATAAATAACCTCAGCTATATCGGTATTAGAACTATAACCACATTCTTCACATATAACTGATATATCTTCTCCATTTTCACTTACAGCTTGGAATTCTTCAGATAATTCTCCACCCATAACACCTGTATCACTTCTAACAATATAATACTTTAATCCTAGTTCATCAAAAATAGATTTATATGCATTATAAAATTTATTATAACTTTCATCCATACTTTCTTTGTTTGCATCAAATGTATAAGCATCTTTCATTATAAATTCACGAGTTCTTAAAAGTCCTCCACGAGGTCTTAATTCATCTCTAAATTTAGTTTGTATTTGATATAAACTAAAAGGAAGATCTTTATAACTTTTCACATAATAAGTTGATGCAAGAGAAAAAAGTTCTTCATGAGTTGGACCTAAGATATATTTTTTATCATATCTATCAACAGAAGAAAATACATCTTTTCCAAAGGCATTTAGTCTTCCACTTTTATTATATATTTCTTCTGGAATTAATACCGGCATTAATACTTCACTGGATTCTATATTATTCATATTTTTTCTAATTATATTTTCTATATTATTAAGTACTTTTAATCCTAGTGGTAAAAACATATACACTCCACTACTATTTTTCTTTATCATTCCTGCTTTAACTAGAAGTTTCCCACTAATAGTATCTTCATCATTTATATCTTCTCTTATTGTATAAAAATAGTTTTTATTTAATCGCATAATTTCTCTCCTATTATTTTAGATGTTATTTCACAACTTCCGTCTTTACATGGATAGTTTAAACATATCTTTAAACAATTCATATCTTTTTTAGTTCTTGGATCTAACATCGTTTTTTTATCTTTACTATCTCCAGTTAAATAGCCTTTATTTATTAATTCTCCTACTGTGATAATATTTTTAGCATTTTCAAGACAAGATTCAGAAGTTAGCTCATCTAATATATCTTTTCCATATACTATAGCTCTTGATAAAACATATTCTTTTTTAGATTCATAAGCTTTAGCTTTACTTTCGTCTTGCATATTAAATAAATTTGGTACTATTAATAATGAGACTATTAAAAGAAGAGCTAAAACCGCTATTAATTCTACTAAAGTAAATCCTTTTTTAGACATTTTAACACTTCTCTTTCTTAATTATGATTTTACCATAAAAAAAAATCAAAATAAAGTTTTATATTGAAAACAATAGAATAGTCTTGTATAATACTTTATAGAATAAAAGAGGGTGAAATATGAGAACGTTTGATTTTGATAATATGCCTATAGTTGAAATAGCCAATGATATTATAATTGATGCAGTTAATAAGAATGCTTCTGATATTCACTTTGATCCTAGTAAAGATGATTTAAAGATAAGAATTAGAATAGATGGTATTTTATCTGATTATGGCATTATACCTAAACAATTTAAAAGAAATATGATTTCTCGTATTAAAATGATAGCGGGTATGAATATTATGGAAACTCGTTTACCACAAGATGGAGCGATTAAAAGTAAAATAGGAGATAGATTATTAGATCTTCGTGTATCTTCACTACCTACTAATAATGCAGAAAAGATAGTTATTCGTATACTTGATTATTCAATGAGTTTTAAGGGATTATTTAATTTAGGATTTTCTCCTGAAGCGAGTGAAAAAATAGATAAGATGTTAAAAGTTCCTAATGGAATTATTTTAGTTACTGGAGCGACTGGTACTGGAAAAAGTACTACTGTTTATTCTATGCTTCAAGAACTTAATACTGAAGGAGTTAATATAATTACAGCTGAGGATCCAATAGAAATGGATATTGCTGGTATTAATCAAGTTCAAGTTAATGCAGAGATTGGTCTTACTTTTGCAACTATACTTCGTTCTGTATTAAGACAAGATCCAAATATTATAATGATAGGAGAAATAAGAGATACAGAGACTGCAGTTATAGCAGTAAGAGCAAGTATTACAGGACATTTAGTATTATCTACTCTACATACTAATGATTCTCTTACTACTATAGAAAGACTTATTGATATGGATGTTGAAAGATATTTATTAGGTTCTTCTTTAACTGGTATTGTTTCTCAGCGTTTAGCTAGAAGAGTTTGTCCTGAATGTAAAATTCTTAAAAAAACTACTGAATATGAAAAAAGTATTTTTAAAAGAGTCTTAGGAGTAGATGTAAATGAGATGTATGTAGCTAATAAAGATGGTTGTGAACATTGTACTCATGGATATAGAGGAAGACTAGCTATATTGGAAGTTCTTTTAATAAATGAAGCGATTAAAGACGCTATTACTAATGATGAGCCTAAACAAGTTATAGAAAAACTTGTATATAAATCTGATGTTGTTACTCTTTTACAAGATGGATTACGTAAAGTAATTGAAGGAGAAACTACTTTTGAAGAGATACTTAAGATAATTGATTTAGATAGTATTATTGATAATTATAATTTTAATGATAAAAAAGATAATATAAAAGAAGAAAAAGAAACACCAGAAACTCTTGAATTCTAGTGTTTTTTTATTTAATTATATTTTTATATCCCTCTATACTTGTAGCTCTATGTATTTCTATTCTCTTTAATTTGTACCTATTTGTATCTTTATTAAATGTTTCTTTTCCTCCAGAAGCTATAAGAGCAGTTTTATAATATTTTTTAGCTGTTTCTACTACTGTATCATTTACACTTCCATAAGGATAAGCTAAACTTTCTACTTTTTTATTTATTAGTTTTTCTAAAATATCTTTGCTCGTTTTTAATTCTTTTTCTATACTTTCTTTATTCTGTTTCCCTAAGGGATTATGATTAAGAGAATGAGATCCTATTTCTATTACTCCTGAATCACTCATTTCTTTTATTTGTTCATCATTTACATATACTCCACCTCTTGCGTTAGCGATAGTAAATAATGTTCCTTTTATTCCATATTTTTTTAGTGTTGGAAATGCATTTTTATATACATCTACATATCCATCATCAAATGTTATTACTATAGGTTTTTTTACAGTTGTAAAATTATCTATTTCATTCATAAAAAATGAAGTGTATCCGTTTTCTTTTAAATATTTTATTTGTTTTTCAAACTCTCCTACTTTTACAAATAACCCTTCTATTCCCCATGTTATATCTTCTACTCCATGATACATAAGTATTGGTACTTTATGTATAATATTTTTAACTTCTTTAATAATTTCTATATTATAATTATTATCTTTTGAAAGACTAGTTAAAACAGATACAAATGTATCACTCTTACCTACTATTTTATTATTAGAAATTGTATAATTACTTTGATTTTCTTTTAGATAATTAAATAAAATAAGTACTTTATTTAATTCTAATATTTCTTCATCTTTTCGCTTATTATAAGAAGATATATCTATATAATTTTTATTAGTTTTTAATTTTTCTAATGTATATTTTTTAATGTGTTTAGAATATTTATTAATAGATTCATCTATATTTTTAGTATCTAATTTTATTTCATTTAATTTATTAATTCTATTATTAACTTTTTCTATTGTAAGAGATAATTGTTTTACTTCACTTATATCTTTACTTAATACTAATTTTTCATTTATTGTGTCTTCGCTGTTTATTATATAATTTAATTCTTTTATTAAAGGATTATCTTCTTTTTCATTGATTTTACTTTGTAAGAAACATGAAATATATTTATCAATTTCATGTTTCTTATTATTATCTATTTTTTTATATATAAATATAGTTCCACTAGAAAGCATAAAAATAAAAGATAATATTATTAATATTAGTGGCAAGTAAAAACTTTTTTTATTCTTTTTTAATTTTAAGTTTTTATTTTTATGTTGTTTCATACTATATATTATACTATATTATTTTTATATTATTAGAAGAATATATATTCATATAATAATTTATGTAAATTCAATATTTTATTAATATTAATCCTACTAAAATAATTTAATTATAATAAGAAGATATTTAGCTTATTAATTTTCAGTCAAATGTAATTTTTAGGGTTGTATTCAATGATTTTATATGATAATATATTTATGCGGTTTTAAAAGGGGCTTGTAGCTCAGCTGGTTAGAGCGTGCGTCTGATAAGCGCAAGGTCGATGGTTCGAGTCCATTCAAGCCCACCAATTAAAATGGCCTGGTGGTGAAATGGTTTAACACACACGCCTTTCACGCGTGCATTCATGGGTTCAAATCCCATCCGGGTCACCAATTTAAAAATTTAGATTTCTTGTTTTTAAGAAATCTTTTTTTATTTATGTTAAAATATAATTATAAATAAAGGAGAGAATAATTATGTTTGAAGATAAACCACTGGGAAGTAATATGCCTAAACCTGATTTTAATAAAAAACCTTTAGGTGAAAATAAGCCTCTATCTACCCCTAAGATATTAAATGAGGAAAAAAGATTTAAATCAATTAACGGAGAAAACTATAGTAATATGGAAGATGCAATAATTGCTAATAAGAATGAGTACTCTAATATGAAGAATGTAAATAAAAAAAGTATATTCTCTATTTTTAAAAGAAATAAATAATTTGACATATAATTTTATATGGATGATGTTACACTAGAAAATTTATCTAATTTAAAAATAGATGATCTTATTCTTTTAGTGTGGATTATAAATTCTATAGCTTTAATAGTTATTAATAATATACAAATGAAAAAGGATAAAACAAATAAGGAAAAAGAAATTATTAAATTAACTAGATATACTGTTATAGGAGTGTCATTAATAATTTATGCTTACTATGTATATAGAAATTATAAAAGAAGTAAAAATAAACACGTAAATCCTAAAACTATATTTATTAATAATTTAGCTTTTCTGGGTAGTATATTATTTCTTATTTCTGGGTTAGTAGCGGCTAGTGTTGTTTATTTAAATAATCAAAATGGAAATTAATTTAGAGTTTATTTATATATAATTATTTGCTATAAT
>JAVXDN010000009.1:0-21981 GCA_036658935.1 Bacilli bacterium
ATTTCATTTTCATACTAAATAGCACCTCTTTTATAATTATAGCATTTTACTTTTAGTAATTCTATTTCTTTTTTATATAGTGTTAGAATTTCTAGATTTCTCTAATATATTAATACCTAAGAAAGTTATAACTAAAACTATTATAACTATAATACTTATTAAAATATAATTAAAGTATGTTGATACTATATTTTGTTTATTTGTTACAGTAAATTCAATACTTGGATATTCTGTTTTTGAATCTATTTTCCATGTATATATCCCTTTGGTTTTATCTCTTAATGATGCATTTGTGTTTTTAAGTATATAATCACTTTTAATTACTATATTAATTGGTTCTTTTAGTTTATTAGTTGGATCTTGTGATACATTTATAAATACATCATTAAAATCAGTTAATTTTACTTCTAAGCCTTTTTCTGTTTCTTTATATTCTACTGTTTGATATATTTCTTTTATAGATGGAGAGTTTAAATATTCTTTTATATCATTGTATGTCTTACTAAATTCATAAGTTGAAGAGGTCTGTGTACTTTCTTTTTGAGTATATTTATATCCTTCATATAATGAACTAGATTCTATATATTTTTTATATTGTGCATCAAAAAATTCTAAAGCTGTATTATAATATACTTTTATAGTTGATAGTTCTACAGTGGGTGTTATACTTTCTTTTACAGTATTATCTTTGTTTATATTTAATTCATAATTTATAGAACACCCACTTAATAATATTAAAAATAATGGAAGTAATAATAATTTTATTTTATTCATAATTTTTTTCTCCTATAATAAATCCATATTTACATTTTAATTCTTTACCTGTTGTATTAAATGGATCAGTTAGTAATTTAAATGAATCTACATATTTTGATTCTGATAATGTGCTGTTTTTATTATTTATTAATGCTTCAAAGTGTAAGTGTGGTCCAGTTGATGCTCCAGATGATCCAGAGTATCCTATTAAGTCTCCTGCAGCGACTATTTGTCCTGTTTTAACAGCTTGTCCTGTATCAGTACTATTTTGACTTCCAAGGTGTTGATATCTAGTGAATAGATAGCTTATGTTTCCACTAGGTTCTTTTATTTCATGCATTATAGTTATGTAGTGTCCTCTACCATGTTGTGTATTCATATCATTTTTTACTTCTACAACTTTTCCAGGTAAGAATGATAATATTCTAGTGTTTTTAGGTACTCCTATATCTATTCCATTATGTGCTGTTTGTCCTTTTCCAGTTACTGGATGTACTCTAGGTATTTGACATGATGTAAGTATATATGATTTTTCAAGAGGAAATACAGAACCATTTAAACTAATTATTGGTATTATTGGAGATGTATTTGTATTATATATATTGTTATATCCAAGTACTGAGTTCATATCATTTTCATGAGAATCTATTGTATGTATAATTGATTCTATTGTTTTAGGAGAGTATATATCATCCCATTTATATTCTGTATTTTTTTTGAATTTAGGAAATATATTATACATCGCTCCATTGCTATAATTATATTTATTTTGATCTATTGTAATTGTTGTATCATCTTTTTTTGTTGTTGAAGGGTCTGCTATTTTTAAAAATTCTTCATCTTTTAAAATACTAGAGTTTTCATTTATTCCTCTACTAGAAAAGAAGTTTTTAGATTTTTCAATAGATGCACTATCATATACATATTCTACTGTTACATCTCCTTGTGTTGTTCCTTCTGTTATTTCATATATACCTGTCCTACATTTATCATCAGTACTACCCCATGAAGCGTTTAAATTGACTTGATATTCATATCCAGATCCTGTTATGTTTGATGCATTGTTTCCATTTATATATCCCACTACTTCTTTACCATATCTTAAATATGTAAAGTATTTTTGATAATCAAATTGCATATTCTTTACATCAGTTTGTTTACAACTCATTGTGTGAGTTATCTTAACTAATTTTTCACTAAATGTTCCATCTTTGTTTTTTATTTTTTCTTTTGTTTCTTTTATATCTTCATTCCATGTATACACAGGATACAAAGTTTTGGATACCATATTATCTATTAATTCTTTTAGTTCAGAAGAAGTTATTGTTTCTGATTTAAGAAGATCAGTTAACATTTTTATAGGGTCTGTGATTTCTTCTGTACTAGAGTTTACATTTGTAGTGTATCCATACATTATTGTTGATAACAATAATCCAGGAGTTAAATCTTCTTCTGTTTTAGTTCCATATGTTTTCATTTCATTAAGTTTTGTTTTGATTATTTTATTTATTAATGCTTTAGTTCCACATTCACTGCTAGGAATAAAGTCTACACCAAAAAGATCAGAAAATAACCAACTTGCATTTTCTGATATTGATAGTTCACATTTATTAGATTCTAAATAACCTTCTATAGCATAATGATCATTTGTATCTACTTTTCCTAGTTCTGTATCTAGTTTGCCTGTTACATCTTCAGTTGGAATTGAAAACATTAGGGAAAAAGAAAATACTAGAGTCATTATAATAAGTATTAATATAAGTGGAGCGATAAAAATAAATATTACAGGGATTCCAATAGATGACCCTATTAGTAATGATAATTTCCAACCTAGTTTTTTTATTAATCCTTTTATAGAACTTATTATACTGTTATCATTGTTTTTATTTGGAAATTTCATTTTTTATCACCTCATAACTTTAGTATAATTCTTTTTTTATAGTCCTCCGCCAGTTCCAAATGAATCTAGTTCTTCTTGAGTTACTATAATATTTATTCTCATTCTTCTAGAACCACAAACGAATAATGCTTCTCCTTGATTAAATCGTTTTATGTATTCTCTTTCTTGTTCATTTATATCAATTAGTTTACTTAAGTCTTCTACTGCTTGTTTTTTTAATCCCATTACTAGGTAATAAGCTGCATTATCAAATATTGCTTTTCCATGTACTATTATCTCAGGAGATGCAAAGTCAGTTGGCTGTTGTGTAATAATGATAGTTCCAGTATTATATTTTCTACTTCTTCTTTGTACTTGAGCTAAGAACTCTGCTCCTAATGTATTTTTATCTGCAAGTAATGTATGAGCTTCATCTACCATTAATACTGTATTAATAGATTTATCAAGACATAATCCCCAAGCATGTTTTAATATATTAAAGAATAATGCATTTCTTATATTTGCATCTGCATTCATAAGTTCTTTTATATTAAATACTATAAAGTCACTATTAGGTGCAACAGTTGTATGACCTGTAAAATAATATCTAAGTTCTCCTACTAATGGACGAAGTTTTAATTCTAATCTTTCTAGTACATCTCTTTCATGAGTTTTTTCAGTCATTGAAAGTAGTTTTCCTTTAACTGTAGCGTATACATCATCAAATGTTGGATAATCAGATGAAGTAAATGAACTAAAGTCAGTTTCAAAATCTATTTTATATCTTTTGTAAGTTTCTTGTACTACTTCACTAAATAATGTTAATACATCTTCTTCTATATCAGGACTATAATATTTCATAAATGCTTTTAATGTTTGTAGTGATCTTGTAAGTACAGCATATGATCCACTTTGTGAAGCTTCTTCTTCATCTACGTCCATTATAATTTCTAATGGATTTATCATTCCAAAGTCTCCTCCACGGCCTAAGTCTATGAAGTCTCCTCCATATAAGCGTGTCATATCTTCTAATTCACCTTCTGGGTCTATTGCGACTATTTTATGTCCATTTCTTATATTTGTTCTAAGAAGAACTTTAGCTGCAGTTGATTTTCCTGAACCAGAAGTTCCTAGCATAATCATGTTAGCATTATTTCTATTAAATTCTTTTTTAAGTTGATAGAAAAATTGATTAAATAGTATTACTCCTCCAGAATAGTCAGCACCCATTAGGCAAGATAATCCAGGATCTTTTATACTATCAAATACAAAAGGATACATTGCTGCGATGGTAGGAGATGGAATTGGTGTTCCTATTCTATCTTCTATATCATTTTTAGGGAATAATGGCAAAATACTTTTTAGTATTTTTTCTTGTTCAAAACGAAGTACTGTTCCTCTCATTCCCATAGCATCTAGATAATTTTTTACTTGAACTTTCTTGGCTTCTAATTCTTCTGCAGAATCTGCAGATAGAACTAAGTGCATTTGAAAATCAAATATTCTAGATTGTGTTTGTGCTAGCATAGTGATAAAGTTTTCTATACTTTCATAATCCATACGAATACGTTCTTGTATTGTTTTATCATTTTCATTTTGATAACGCATCTTTAAGTCTGCTATTTCTTTATTTAACATTTTTGATAATACAGAGAATTGTATTGGAATATGTTTAACTACTATTTTAACTCCACTTAGTTGTGTTATATTTGCTAAGAATCCTTCACTTATCATTTTAGGATAACTAATTACAGTGAGTATACACATATGTTTATCACTTATAATCATATCTCCACTTCTAAATTCCATTCCTTTAGCTGCTACCTGACTTTTAAAATTCATCATGCGCTCATCACCGTCCCAAATTCTGTGTTGTCTCCACCATTTAGAAATCCATCTAATAATACTCTTAAATCATCATTACTTACTTGTTTAGCTTGTAAGCCTGCACTTGCTAGACTACTAATTAATTGTTGTATTCTTTTTTGGATTATTTCCGGTCTCTTTTCTCTAAATAATATGAAGTATTCTGTATCAGCGACTCCTACTTCTTTACTCATAAACATATTAGCTTTATGAATGTCTTGCATAATTAATTTTCTGACTGAAGGAGTTTGAACTGAATTATATTGTAATTGTAATTGAGATAGATATACATTTATATCAACTGGTCTATCTGCTACCATAAGCCAGAATTCATAATCTATTTGATTATAAAAGTTTCTTAGTTGAAATATAGTATTTTCTTGTTGATCACTCTCAAGTATAAAAATATTTTTTGGTTGTATTTTAATACCTGTTACACTGTATCCATTTTCTAAAACTATTGCTCCATTTGAAATTGTTTTAATTGGTAACCAATTTTCTGCATATTTAGCTGCAGTATTACTTGTCTTCTTTTCCGTACTCATTTCTCACACACCATCCCTTCCATAAATATATCCTTCTATTTGTAATAAAACTATATATTTCTTGAATAAAAACTAATACATTATGATAATTTGGAACAGGTAATACTAGGAATGTACATACCGCTAACGGGGCTAATTTTATTACTAAAGCTGTAATTTCATTAGACTGTATTATGAACATAAGTGCTAGTGTTACAAGTGCTCCAGATCCAAATACTATTAAGTCTAACCACCTGAATAGTCCAAATATGAGTTGACTTTTCTTTGTATTTGCTGGTATCAAGTATTGATTCATATCTTTTCCCTCTTCCCTTTTTATCTTTTATTTATTAACTATTTTTGCTTTATTTTCATTAGCTTGTGTAACTTTTTTCATTGATTTAACTTCTGTCCTAAATTTAGATGTATCAATGTCTCCTTCACTTACTGATTTATTTCCAGCTCTTGTAATTCCTCCAAGGGCTTTATCAGAAGATTTTCTATAATTAGTTGCAGTTTCTCTAAACGCATTACCTTCAACTGAAGCCTCATGCATAAGTGAATGCATAGTTGCATCAACAGTTGATTCATATTTAGCTTCAGCATTTGCTTTAGCAGTTTGTACATTTTCTCTAGATGATACATATTCTCCTACTTCAGCATTTGTAGATAAATCACTCATGTAATTATCAATAGTTGTTATATCATCTGGATTCATTGAGTTCTTAATATTATCGTAATTAGCTTGTGCTGCTGAAATTCTAGCTGCATCTCCTGAAGAAGATGCTCTTTCAAATTCTTCTTTATATGGAATGTAATTTTCATTTCTTGACATAGTTGCTTCTGCTTTTGCAACTTTATCAATAGTATCTTGTGATGTGTTTTTAAGTGCATCATTATATTTTGCATATGCTGAACCATAAGATGCATCAGATGCAACATATTGATCTTTTTCTCCAACCCCAGCTTTAGATGTTGCGATTTGTCTCATTCTATCTGCATATCCAATAGCATCAGATTGTTGTTGTTGTTTATTTGCTGTATAACCTGTTGAGATATTTTGAGCTCGTGTGCCTCCGGCTTTTCCTGCACCTACTCCACCTTTTACAGCGCCTATTGTTCCACCTACTATGCCAGCTAATCCTGCACCGTTAGTTGATTTAAAGCCACTTGTTGCTCCTCCGAATCCAGCTCCAATAACACCAGCTCCTAAACCTACTGCTCCTGTTCCAAGACTTGCCGCAATAGCTTTTGCTTTATTTAATCCACCTGGTCCAGCATTTTTATATGCAGTTGCAGTATTTCCAACAAGAGATTTTCCACCAAGAATTGCTGCTCCAGCTACTCCTGCTCCTAAACCTAAGGCTCCACCTAAGAATCCCATTCCTTTTAGTTTTCCATCTCCAACATTTATTCCAAATAAGTCTGATATTAATTTACTTGCACCTTGTGCAAAATAGAATATCGAAATAATTAACACTATTTTAACTAATGCTCCAGCAAAGGCTCCACCTTGTATATTAGCTAAAGCAAGTAATCCATCTATGTTTTGCATAAGAGTATTTATTAAGAATATAGCCATATATAATATTAATGTTTTTACAAATACTTCTAAATATATATCTAAATACATTTTTCCATATTTAATCAATCCTTCTTTACCTTTAGGTGTCATATATGATAAGACTGGTATTGGATAAACTATTTGCATAAATAATAATTTAAATAATCTAATTCCTATTTCTATTGAAAAACTAAATAATACTATCATTGCAAATAATGCAACTGCTGCAGATAATATAGGATAATGATATCTTAATTGTCCATTGTCTACGAATTCTCCTAATGTATTAAATGATGCTCCTGATTTTACATTTTCTATTGCTGTTACACATTCCGGTTGTCCATCTTTACTATTTCCTGAATCTGAACAACTAACAAAAGATGTAAATAAAGTCCCTTTAAATCCAAGAGCTGCATCTTCTCCCATTACTCCACCATTTCCATTAGAGATGGCACTCTGTCCAAATATAAGTCTATCAATAAAGCTTGATGATCTATTTGGATCAGTTGGATCTGGAGTCGATGAAAAGATTGCATTTTGTAAATTATCTAATTGTTGAAATATAAATGGCATTGAAACTAATAATGCAATAGAAACAACTACTGACATAATAATAGAAGATGCACCAGTTTTAGCATCAGTTAATTGATCTGGATTAGCCATATATGAAATGAAAGTAAAAGCTAATTTGAATATCATAAACACACCAATTAATAGAGTAAGTCTAGATACTATATTTTCAAAGTTTATACTTAATAATTCAAGAGCTGAAGTATTCATTTTAACGATATTTTGAAATAAACTATAAGCTCCACCTAATATTCCATAAATTATATCATCAAAGAATAAACATAATTTTAACAATGCTTTTCCTAAGTAATCCATTTCTTTTACTCCTTTTTATATATAAAGTTTAATTATATTTATAATTTAAATATAAAACGTGTTATTCCATATTTATCTTTATGTGTTTATTATAACTTATTAGATAAGTATTTTCAATCTTTATTTAAAATAAAAACGCAACTTATAAAAGTTGCGTTTAATATTTTATTAATTGTTTGTTCCGTCATCAACAATGATTTTACAATCAGATTGAAATGGATCAAATAAACATTTTTGACATGATTTCCATTCGCCTTTAGCACCAATAAGATTCATAAGCATTCCTACTATAGTTATTACTAAGAATACCATAACTGCTGCAACTGCTTTTTTCAATAAGCTCATTTGAGCTGATTTAATTTCATCATCTTTCTTACTAGTTATAGCTTTGGCTAAATCTGCCATTCCTACTATAATTAATATAACTGGTACACCTATCTTTATAGCAAATATTACATATCCTGCTATTGTTAAAATTGGCATAAATGCTGTACATAATTTTGTTACATCTGCTGCTACACTAAATATCATTTTCTTTTCCTCTTCTCTTAATATGTATTAAGTTTAATATATTCTTTATTAAATGTCAATTTTTTTAAACGTTTTTACATTAATTTACTTCAACATTCGTATATATATTACTTACATCTTCTAAATCTTCTGTCATATTTATAAATTTATCATATATTTCTTTATCTTCTTTATTAAGTACAACTTTATCTTTTGAAAATTTAGATATTTCATCTATTTCAAATTCTATATCTTTATAATTATTTTCAAGTACTGTCTTTATCTTATTATAATCAGTTACTTCTCCATATATAATAGATAAGTTATCACTTTGTTCTATATCTGATACATCTATATCATTTGAAAATAATAAATCCATTAGTTCATCTTCATTTTTTTGTTTAAATCCCAGTACTGAGAAAGTTTCATACATAAATGATACTGATCCTTTAGTAGTAAGTTTATATCCTGTCTTATTACATACAGTTTTTAAGTCTCCTAAAGATCTATTAACATTATCTGTTAGGCATTTAACTATTGCATTGCTTCCACCTGGACCAAATAACTCATATTCATTTACTACATAGTCTTCAGTTATTCCTTTATTTACTTTATCAATACTTCTTGATATTACATCTCCTGGTATTTGATCTCTTTTAGCTCTATCTATAACTGATTTTAATGCTGGATTACCATCTATTGTAGTTCCTCCGTTTTTAGCGGCTTGATAGATTTCTTTAGCATACATTCCATATAATTTTGATTTTTGTCCTGCAGTTTTTTCCATTGATGCTTTTCTTACTTCATGTGCTCTTCCCATTGTTTTCACCTCTTTCATTTATATATTAATTTTATAACAAATGTATCTCTTTATCTAGTCTAATTTGTCTATACTATCTATTATCTTTTTATATAATGGATATAATTCAAATTTATTTTTTATATTTTGTTTTATAAATTCATTTGTATCTTCTTTAGTTTGAAGTAATATCTTAAAGTCTCTTTTAATATTAGCGATTGAAAAAGTCATATCTCCACTTTGTTTAACTCCAAAGATATCTCCTTCTCCTCTCATTTCAAAGTCTTTTTCTGTTATATAAAATCCATCATTACTACTATTTAATACTTGAAGTCTTTTATTTCTTTTATCTCCTATTAATATACAAGTTGATAATATGTCACTTCTTCCTATTCTTCCTCTTAACTGATGAATAGTAGCGAGTCCAAATCTAACTGCATCAAATATTACCATCATAGTTGCATTTTTAACATCTACTCCTACTTCTATAACAGTAGTTGATATAAGTATTTGTGTTTCTTTATTCTTAAATTTTTCCATTACTTCTGTTTTATCTTTAGAAGATAGTTTTCCATGAAGTACTCCTATGGTTACTTTTTCATTAAATGCTGTATCTAATTCTTCTTTTAATTTCTTTACAGTATTTAAGTTAATAGTATCACTTTCATCAATTAATGGACTTATTACATATATTTGATGTCCTTGTTTTATTTCTTCTAACATTAGAAATAATACTTCTTTAATTTCTTTTTCTGTTTTAATTATTGTTTTTATTTCTTTTCTTCCTTTAGGTTTAGTTTTGATATTAGATATATCCATGTCTCCATATATAGTTAAAGCGAATGTTCTTGGTATTGGAGTTGCAGACATATATAAAGTATCTGGTAAAACTGATTTATTCTTTAAGTTACTTCTTTGATTTACTCCAAATCTATGTTGTTCATCTGTTATTACTAATCCTAGGTTTTTAAAGTTTAAGTTTTCATTTAATAATGAATGTGTTCCGATTATTAAGTCTATTTTTCCGTTTTCTAAGTCTTCATATATTTGTGCTTTTTCTTTTGGTTTAGTTGAGCCTGTAAGAAGAGACACTACCATGTTTGTTCCACTTAATATTTCTTTTATATTTTCATAGTGTTGCACTGCTAGTATTTCTGTAGGGGCCATTAAAGCTGTTTCAAATCCTGCAAGATAATTTATGTATGAAGCGATAACGCCTACTATTGTCTTACCACTTCCTGTATCTCCTTGTAACATTCTATTCATTCTTTTACCACTAGTTAAGTCTTCATATATATCTTTTGTGGCTTTTACTTGATCTACTGTAAGTTCAAAAGGAAGTGTTCTAATAAATTCATCTACAAGGGAAATATCTACTATTCTTTTTTCTTCTCTTATTTGTAATTTATTTATGTATTTTAAGTAATTGATTTTAAACATAAAAGTAAATAGTTCTTCATATATAAGTTTTAATTTAGCATGTTTTATTTCTGTAGTTGTTTGTGGATTATGTATATATTTTATAGCATCCATTTTTGATATGAATTTATATTCTTCATTTAAGTAATCAGGAACATAGTCTTTTAATGTGTATCCCATTGATAATGCACTATTAATATATTTTTTTAATACTTTATCAGATAGTCCTTTCGTTAAATGATATATACTTTCTATACTTCCTTCTTTAATTCCTTCAAACTTTATGTCTGATGCAAAAAATGTGTTTTTTAATGAATTATATTTTCCTATTATTGTAATAGTTAATCCTGGTATTAGATTGTTTTTTAAGAACATTCTATTATATATTACAACTCCTACTACTTTATTATTTATATTTACTCTAAAACTTAGAGAATTTAGTGTTCTATTAAATCTTCTAAAAATTGGATATGAATCTATTTTTCCTTGTACTATAACGCTTGTATCTTCAGGAGCTTCATGTATATCTGATATGTGTATTACATTGTGTTTGTAAGGATAATAAGAGATAAGTTCTTCTATATTTGATATACCTAACTTATTAAGTGTTTCTTTATTTTTTTCTCCAATACCTTTAACACGTGATAAATCACTCATGATTATTCCTCTTTTCGATTAATTTAAAAATTACTGCTTTATTATACTCTATTATGTGAAATAAATAAAGATAAAGATGTTTTAAGTGAATAAATAAGGGGTTTTATACTAATACTATTATATGATTATTATGAATACAAATGAGGTATTAAAAAAACTTAATATTTTAAAAAACACTATGCCTGATTTGTTAATTCATAGGGTTGAGTTTAGTGTGTTTAAAAATGTTTATATTATTTCTACAGAGAGTTTAAGTAGTGGAGATAAGACTAATGATTTTGTTTTAAAGTATTTTTCTAATAGGTCTTTTAAATCTAATAAAGATAGTTTAAAGGATTCTATTAAGAATTTTGTTCCTTCTATAAATCAAGTTGAGGTTAAAAATTATAAGGATTTATTAAATAAGTTATTTAATGGTTATACTATTGTTTTATATAAGAGTGAGGGTTTTGCTTTTGAAACAAGGGCAATACTAGATAGAGGTGTAAGTGAGCCTAAGAGTGAACCTACTATTAAAGGACCAAAGGATAGTTTTACTGAGAACTATAATATAAATATAGGTCTTATTAGAAAGAGAATTAAATCAGATAATTTATCTCTTATAGAAAATATAGTAGGCAAATATTCTATGAGTAAAGTTGGTGTTATGTATTTATGTGATACTGCAGATCAAGAGGTTGTTAATAATGTTATTAAGAAAATAAAAGAGATTAATATTGATGGTATTTTAGATGCTGAATATATTAAAGAACTTATTAGTAAAGATTATAAGTCTGCTTTTCCTACTATTATAAGTACAGAAAAACCAGATGATGTTTGTAAGCAGTTGCTGGAAGGTAAAATTATTATTACTGTAGAGAACAGTCCTACTGTTCTTATTATTCCTACTTTTTTAATTGATTTTTTTCAATATTCAGAAGATTATTATCATACTCCTTTTTATGCTTCTTTTATTAGGATTGTTAGAGTTATGGCTTTTATTTTAGCGGTTCTTACTCCTGCATTATATCTTTCACTAACTACTTATAATCAAGAGATTTTACCTACTTCTTTATTAGTTAATTTTGCTATTCAAAGGGATGCAGTTCCTTTTCCTGCTTTTATAGAGGCTTTGTTTTTACTTATTCCTTTTGAAATTCTATTTGAAGGAGATGCTAGAACTCCAGCGGGAAGAAGTACTTCTTTATCTATTTTAGGTGCTTTAATTTTAGGAGAAGCGGCGGTTAGTGCAGGGCTTATTTCTCCTATAATGATTATAGTTGTATCAATAAGTGCGATTAGTTCTTTATTATTTGTATATTATGATTTACAAGGTGCGATTACTTTTTGGAAATATTTATTAATGATTTTATCGGGTCTATTTGGAATTTTAGGATTAATTATTGGATGTTTTCTATTACTCGCTAATCTATGTACTATTAAAAGTTTTGGTAAGCCTTATCTTCTTCCTTTTTCTCCTTTTTATAAAAATGAACAGTCTAATGCTTTAACTAGAAAAAATATTAAGAATATTAAGTATAGAAAAAGATATTTATCTAGTACAAATTTAGTTAAGAATAGGAGTAAATAATTATGAAGAAGATTATTATTATTTTATTTTGTCTTTTATTTCTTAGTGGTTGTTATGATTATAGAGAACTTAATGAGATAGCGATTGTGAATGCTATGGGAATTGAAATGGATAAAGGTTTATATAAGGTTAGTGCCCAAATTATTAATGTTAAAAAGACTGATATGGTTAGTTATGGGGAAAGTGCTAAGATTATTATGTTTTATGGTAAGGGTAAAACTGTATATGAAGCGATTAAAGATATAGAAATAACTAGTAGTAAAAAACTTTTTTTAGCTCACGTCAGGTTAGTTATTTTTGATAAGAGTTTTATAGGAGATAAGATAAGTGATGTAACTGATTATTTATCTAGAGATACTGATATTGATTTAAGTTTTTATTGCGCTACTACAAGTGATAATACTCCTTCAGAGATTTTAGAAACTATTACTCCACTTGGTACTCTACCTGCAGTTGATCTTATTAATTCTCTTAAGGTTAGTGCACTAGATCATGGTACTACTTCTCTTGTTACTTTTAAGGATTTATTAGATATGTCTTTAAAGAAAGGGATTAATTTATCTCTTCCTAATATTAATTTAACTAAAAAAAAGAATGATAAAGATAAAGATAATACAGAACTATTAAAAGATACTAAGTTGTCTACTTATATTCTAGCTGATGAGTTAGTTATACATGATTTTGAAAATAATATTGTTGTTCTTTCTAAGAATGAAAGCTTAGGTATTAATATTTTAAAAAATAAACTTAAGACTTCTCTTATCACACTAAAGTGTGATAGTGAGTTTTATACTATGGAGATAAATAAAGGAAAAACTAAAATGAATTATGATAAGGAAAATAATTCTATAAATATTGTTGTTTCTGTTTCTTCTACTGTAGGAGAATATAATTGTAAGGATGATATTTCTAAAAAAGATATAAATAATATGAGAGGAAAGGAAATAGAAAAAAGAATCAAAGATATTATTAATAATACTATTGAAAATGCTAAAAAGAATAAAAGTGATTATATTGGTATAGGGAACTTTATATATAAAAATTATAATAAGTTTTATCCTTCTACAGAGAAAGAATATAATGAAGTTATTTTTCCTAATATGAATGTAAAAGTGTTGGTTAATAATAAGGTCTATAAAGATGGTAATTTAATGTCTTCAATTAAAAAGGGGAAAAGATAAGTGAAAAATATGAAAATTAAGAGCGTTGCTTTTGGGTTTTTAATGTATGTTATTTTAAAAACTGCTTTCCTTGGAAGTGGTATGTCATATATTTTTTCTACTTCTTTAACTAGTTCAGTTTTTTGTATAATTGTAGGATTTTTAATTAGTTTTATATTTTTGTTTTTAATATATAAGTTAATAAATATATTACCTGAATATTCTATAATAGAAAAAATAAATATATTATTTAAAGGTCCAAGTAAGATATTTATAAATGTTTCTTTATTTATAATTTCTTTATTATCTGCTATTTTTGCATTCAGTAGTATATGTAATTTTGTTACTATAGAGTTTTTAGATAATACTCCTAAGATTTTGATTTGTTTACTTTTATTTATTACTATATTTTATTTATCTCAAAAGGATGTAGAAGTTCTTTCTAGGTTTGCTTTAATAGGTGGAAGTATTTGTTTTATCTCTTTTGTTCTTAATAATTTAAGTCTTTTAAGTTATATAGATATTTCTAATTTAAAGCCTTATTTAAGTGAACAACCTATAGATTTAATTAAAGCGACTATAACTTTTGCAATACTTTTTAGTGGTCCTATGTTTTTCTTAACTATGATTCCAAGAAAATGTATAGTTGAAGATAATAAAAAGTTTAGGAAAAATATGATATTTTTCTTTTCTTTATCTGGAGGGGAATTAATTATAATATTTTTTACTGTTTTATGTGTTTTAGGTATAGATATTACTAGACTATATAATTATTCTGTATTTGTGGTTTTAAGAAATATAAATGTTTTAAATTTTTTAGAGAATGTTGAAGATGTCGCGGCGGTTAGATGGTTTATTTATTTAACTATTTCTGTTACTTTATCAATTATGTTTGCTAAAGAAGAGATAAATATATGTTATAAAGTTAAAAATAAGAAGTTGTTATCTTATTTAATTTGTGGGGGCGTATTTATTGTATCTTTTATATTAATAAACTTTAATTATAATTTTGATGTAGGGTCATATGTTATAGTTCCTTTATTATTATTTTCTTATCTAATATTGATAACTTTTATTGTACTTATTAAATATTACTTTTATAAAAACAAAAAGACTTTTTGTGATACTAATAATAACTTATAGACAATTTTAATATTAATTATAATGTCTAACTCTATAATTTTTTATAATATGCAGTTCTTAAACGAGGTTTAAATTATGAATATTATAATAGTTGATAATAATGGTTTTTGGAGAGAAAGAGTTAAGTTAATAGTAGAAGAGATATTAATTAAATTTAATACTAATGCTTCTATTATTATATTTAAAGATTTTTGTGATGAGTTTTATAATACTCTAGAAAGTAACTTAAGTAATTTAGTTCTTATTTTAGATATTGTAACTGATAAAAATAATGGTGTTTATATAGCTAAAAGTATTTTAGATAAAAATCCTAAATTAAATATTATTTTTTTAACCGCTTATGCGGGTAAGTATATATATGATATTTATGGTAATGAAGATTTAAAAGTAAAGGGTTTTATTTCTAAGAGTGATGATGTTCCTAAAAAAATAAAGTATTTTTTAAAAGGTATTATAGAACAAATGAATAATGAAGAGAGATTAAAGTATAGAGAAGGAAATTTATTTATAGATATTTTATTTAAGGAGATTCTTTATATTACTAAAGAAAAGGATAGTAGGAAAACAGTTATTATAACTTCTAAAGGTTCTATTTATACTTATAAGTCTTTATCTTATTTTGAATATAAGTATAATAATCAATTTATTCGTACTCATAGAGAGTGTATTGTTAACTATAATAGAGTTTTATATTATAATTTTAAAAATAAAACAATTCATTTTGATAATAATACTACTATTGATTATCTTTCTAATAATTATAAAATTAATATTAAGGATAAATGTGATAATAGAATTGTTGAACATAAAATTAAAGTTATTTAATTGTTTTATTGTTGTAAATATTATATAACTTGAATATAATTATAGTGGTGAATATAAATGAAAAGAATAATAAAATATATATTAATTTTATGTATGTTATTAGGAGATGTAATACTTTTAATAAATAATTTAAAACTCTTAAATACAGAAACTTTAGCTGCTATAGTTACTCTTCCTTTAGTTCTTAGTTTACCGGTTGGAGCTAGATTAATTTTTAAAATAAAGATAGATGAAAATACAGAAATATTATTTTTTGTGTTTATATTTTTAGCTCAATTTTTAGGTTCTTGTGTTAACTTATATGATTTATTTAGTTGGTATGATGTTTTTATTCATATGTTATCTGGAGTTCTTAGTTCATATATAGCGTTATTAATATTAAAGAGTTTTCAAAAGAGTAAAAATAATATAATTTTTGATATTATATTTATATTTGGTGTAGTATTTATTATTGCTGGGGTTTGGGAATTATTTGAGTTTATAATTGATAATGTGTTTTCAACTGATATGCAACATGTAATAGATAGTGGTGTTAGTGATACTATGAGTGATATGTTTAGTGCATATGTTGGTGCTTTATTTTTTAATATATTTTATTATTATAAAAAAAATATAATTTCTTAATTATATTTTTTCTTTTGTTTTAGCTGCTCTAAACATTTTTTTCCATAATTTATCTGAAGAATAGTTTAGTATTCCTGCTTTATATATTCTAAGTCCATATTTAATAAATATAAATATTACTAGTATTAATAATATAACTGCAACGACTACATGTATTATTCCTATTTGTCCCATAACTAAAAGGGATGGAGCGACTATAGCGGATATAAAAGGTATCATTGCGAATACTTTTATAAATGTACTGTTTTGGTAAACAGAGGCCATAAGAGCTAAATAATATCCTATTAATATTAGTATCATAAGTGGTGTTTGTAGTTGTTGATAATCTTCTATATTAGTTGTCATACTAGCGAGTATTCCAGCTAATAAAGAATATGCTACAAAGCTTAATATAAATAATACTATAGTTACTGGTATTGCATATATTATAGTTTTAAATGCTGGAGAGGCAATAAATGTTTGTACATATGATACCATATTTGGTCCAAAGCTTTCTATTAGTCCAGCTCCTGAGCCAGAAAATATAGTTCTTAATACTAGCCCTACTCCACCAAAGGCAAATAATAATAGTCCTTGTATTAGTACAAATATATTAATTGATATCATTTTTGACATAAAGTGAGTAGTTGGAGATATGCTAGATATTATTATTTCCATACTTCTAGATGATTTTTCTTCATTTATATCTGCACCTATCATTTGTACTACTATTAATATTAAAAAGAAGAATGGTAGTATTATTATAGGAATTACTAATGTACTTATCATATTCATAAGTTCATGATTAGCATCTGATTCTTTACTTATATATGTTCTATCTATTTTGATTTTTTCATAGATATTAGCTAGTTGTATTTTATCTATATTACTTTGTTCTAGTGCTAATGAGCTTTTAGCTGTATTAAGTGAAGTTACAATAGATTGATAAAGAAATGAATCAGAATAATCATAACTTATAATTTTAGCATCAAATATATTTTTATCATTTTCGGATATTTCAATTATTATATCTTTATTCTTTTTATCTTCTATTTTCTTTTTTAGATCTTTTATATTTTTATCAGTTTTTTCTACTTTAACTTTACTAGCTGATACAGATACTCCAGTAGATGTAGACGCACTATTAAATATTTCTTCAAATCTATCATATACTTTTTTTGTATTATCTACTACTAATATTTTAGTTGGTTCATTGAAGTCTCCTCCAAATAATTTAATAACTGAATCTATATTTATAACTAGAGGTATTACTATTAATAATAATATATTAACTACTATAAACCATTTACTAGTTAATTTTTGTTTTAAACTTCTTAATACTAAATAACTTAATTTATTATTTTTCATATTGTACACCTACTTTTTCTATAAATATTTCATTAAGTGTTGGTTCGTTTACAATAAATTTTGTAATGTTCTTAGATTTAGATACTACTTTGAATATATCATTTACATATGATTCATCTTCTATTTTAATGAAGTATTCATTATTTCTTTTTTCTACGCTAATAACTCCATTAAGTTTCTCTATTTCTTTACTATCTATATCTCCTACTACACTTATATTTTTCTTTCTATATTCTTCTTTTATTTTAGATAATTCTCCTTGTAGTACTGTCTTTCCTTTTACTAGAATAGCTAATTTCTCACAGAAGTATTCTACATGGTCCATTCTATGAGTAGAAAATATTATACTGGTTCCATTTTTTTTAAGTTCTAATATTTCACTCTTAAATAATTCTATATTTATTGGATCTAAACCAGAGAAAGGTTCATCTAATATAAGAAGTTTTGGTGTATTTAATATTGATATTATAAATTGTATCTTTTGTTGATTTCCTTTAGATAATTCTTTTATCTTTTTATTTTTATATTCACTTACTTTAAATTTACTTAAATAATAATCAAGTTTAGTTTCTATTTCATCACTTAGCATTCCTTTTAAATGACCATAATATTCAGCTTGTTCAATTACTGTTAATTTTGTAAGTAAACTTCTCTCTTCAGTTAAAAATCCTATTTTATCAGTTACATCATAATCTATTTTTGAATTATTTAATGTAATTTTTCCTTCAGTTAAGTCTAGTAGGCCCATTATCATTCTAAATGTAGTTGTTTTTCCTGCTCCATTAACTCCTAAAAGACCGAATATTTCTCCTTCTTTTACTTCAAAGTTAAGATCACTTACTGCTAGGAAATCTCCATAATATTTTGTTACATGTTCTACTTTTAACATTTTTTACCTCCTAAATGTTTTATTTTATTTACAAATTTATCTATATAATTTTTACCTATGATGTCAAATAGTAGTCCATTCTTATATCCTAAGAATATGTATACAATACTTCCAACTAAGCTATAGGCAAGTATTACTAATATTAAAATAAATGGATTTTTACTGTTTATTGGCATAAACAAGTTAAATAATAATAGTATACAAACCATTCCTAGTATTGGAATAATTGCTTTTTTAATTATTAAGTAAACTTCTTTATATTTAAAGCCTATATCATGTTTTAAGTAAGCGAAGGCTATTACTATTGATACGGAATATCCTATAATTGTTGCTGCGATTGCTCCATAAAATGCATCTAAACCTATAAAGTTAAAGAATATCATAGCGGGGATATCTAGTAGTGCATTTAATAATAACCCAATACCAGTACAAGTAAATATTATTTTAAATCTATTAAGGGATTGAAGTGCCATGTTTACAACTATTAATACAGAAGATGCAAAGGCTGTAAAAACTAATACTCTTAATATGTCACTTCCATATACACTAGGACCAAAGAATACTGTATACATAGGATAAGATAATATAGAAATTCCTACTGTCATAGGGAAAGCTACTCCTATTAATATTCCAATAGCTTGTGTAAAACGTTTATTTTGTTCTTTAGTATCTTTATTAACACTTGCATCTGTCATATGTGGAATTAAGCTTACACTTAAACCTGTAGCGACTGTATTTATAAGCATACATATTTTAGGACCCCAAGAAGATATAATACTTGATATGGTTTCACTTTCATGAGCTGTATATCCTAACATATAACATCCTCTTAATACTAATGTCATGTCAGTGAATGTATAAATGTCTATAGCAGTAGATACTAAGATTAATGGTATTGAGTATTTTATTATCTTTTTTATTATATCTTTACTTGATACAGGATCTACTACTCCAGGTAGTAAATGAGGGAATTTATCTTTATTATTTTTAATTTTTATTTTTAAATATGTATATGCTACTACTCCTCCGATAAAAGCACCAAATACAGCGACCGCTACTCCTGTAGTGACTGAGGTATTGAATATATTTATCGCAGCATACGAACCAAATAATATAACCGCTATTCTTACTAACTGTTCTATTACTTGAGAATTAGAAGATGGAGAGATAAATTTATGACCTTGTAAATATCCTTTAGTAACTGATAGAAAAGGTATAATTAATAAACAAAATGAAACTGATCTAATAACAAAAGATACATCTGCAATCGTATTTCCTCCAGTAAGAGAACCTAATATTAATTTTGATACTTGAGGAGCGAATAAGAAAAGTACTAGAAATGCAAATATTGATAACATTAATATAATGTTTTTTCCGAGTTTATATGCTCTATGTTCTGCTTCAAAGTATCCCATAGCATTGTATTCACTAATTATTTTACTCATCGCTATAGGTAGTCCAGCGGTAGATATATTTAAAAATATATTATAAACATTATAAGCATAACTATATAAAGCTCCACCTTGTTCACCTATTATAGAATAAAAAGGTATTACATATATTGCACCTAAAAGCTTTATTATTAAAAGAGCAAAAGTGGCTATAAAAGTTCCTTCAACAAAGCTATTTTTTTTCATACTACAAAACTCCTTAATGATTTTCAGAATATAATATCATCGCTGAGTAACAATATATCTGCTCTTCTGCGAATACCCCAATACTTACCTGAAACTTTATATCAATTATATCACCACTTAGACCTAAGAGAAAACTATTTACACTATTTTCTAAATCTTTTTCATGATTTTCATCAAATATTTTTACTTTCATATGTTTCACCTTAGAAAAATAATAACATAACTTAATGAATTATTTTGTCGAATAATTGGTTTTTAATTTTAAATAAGTACCTATTTTATTGAATGATTATATTTTTTGTAATATAATCATCTTAATAGTAGAAGAGGTGTTTATGAAAAAGAGAAACGGTTTTACTTTAGTAGAAATATTAGTTGTTATTGGAATTTTATTAACAGTAAGTGTAGCGGGTATTGTTTCATTCAATGTAATTTCTAAGAAAAGTAAAGAAAGAGTGGAAAATAAAGCAGTTGAAAGACTTAAAGCAGCGACGGAAGTATATTTTAGTGAATTTGAATATCCTAAAATAAAAGAAGATATTTATAATGAACAAATGGGTTATGTGATATATAATGTTTCTGATTTAATCAATAAAGGTATTTTAAAAGAAGATGATATTAAAGATACTAAGATTAAGTCTAATGATACTATAAAAGTTTCATTAGGTAATAATAAAAATATTGAAATAAGTTATCCTGGAGAAAAAGAAAGTTATTTAGTTAAACCTTCTATTGTATATGTAGAGAGTTCAACAGTAACATTTAATTCTGAATGGTATTTATCTAAAGTTTCTATATATAATGAAAATAAAGAGAAAATAGATATTAATACTTGTAATAATTGTATTACATATAAAAGTGAAATAAATAGTACTAATGAAAAAGTAGTTGGTTCATATAATGTTACATATAGTTTTAATAAAAAAAATTATGTTATGAAGGTAGTTATTACTCCACAACAAGATAATGTATCTGGTTCATACCCGGATTATTCTGGAAAAGAAGAAGAAATTACAGTCGCTACTGATGGTGTTTATACTTTTGTAGTTAGTGGTTCTCAAGGAGCAACTGGTGGAGGTTTAGGAGGAGAAGTAACTGCTGATATTTCTCTTAAAAAGGGAGACAAACTTAAATATTTTATTGGTGGAATTGAAGGAAAAAATGGTGGAGGAAAAGGAGAGTCTAACGGTGGAGATTCAACAACTATTAAAGTTAATGAAGTATTATATATAGCTGCTGCTGGAGGTGGAGGCGGAAATGGTGGTACTCATGGTGGAAATGGTGATTCATCTGGTGGATCTTCAAACTGTTCTACTGGAGTAAGAGGAAGCAACTATAGTGGAGGCTCTTCTTCATCAGTTTGCTCATATAGTTGTAATTGTAGTACTTGTGGTGGAGGTTGTGCTTCTTATAGTACTTATGATTGTAATTGTGATACTTGTGGTGGAGGTTGTCAATACTACTATGATATTTATTGTGAAGTCTGGGGTGCAGGGCCTAGTCCAGGATGTGGCGTAAGCTGTTCATCATGTTGTTGCCACAGATATAGTAACTGCAACGGATGGTGTCCTACTTGTGCACAATATTATCCAACATATAGTTGTAACTGTTCTACTTGTTCTAGTTGTGACAGTTATTACAGTACATATGATTGCAACTGTGGTACATGTCCTTCACCTAGCGCAAGTGGAAATGGTGGTTCTAACTATATAAATAATTCTAAAGTAACAAATGTTAATAATCAAAGTGGTAGAAATAATGGAACTGGTAAAATCCAGATAACATTAAAAAAATAAAGGAGAAAAAATGAAAAAAATTATAATTATATTATCTTGTGTACTTGTTCTAATAGGTTGTACAAATAAAAATGACAAAACTAAAGAATATGATAAAAAATATGAAGAAATGAAAACTAAATTAGTAGAAT
>JAVXDN010000010.1:0-21272 GCA_036658935.1 Bacilli bacterium
AAAAACGAACGTTAATTTCTTTAAAAAATTGCAAATAAGCAAGTTTTATTATAAAATAAGAGTGTTTATGGAAGTGGGTAGTAAAAGATGAATACTGATATTTTTAAATATTATCAAAGTGATGAGTTTCAATTTATTGTTAAAACTCATGAATTTATTAGTTTTTTAGGTAGTGGAAATTCATCTTTGTTTAATAAAATTAGTTTTAGAGAGAGTAATGATTTTATTAATTTTAATTATTCAAAAGTTAGTAAAATGAATTTATATAAGTATAGGAAAGATTGTGCTATTATGGATTTTTCTTATATTAATCTTTTCTTATGTGATACAGTTGCAGAAGAAATTGCTTTTGGAATGGAAGGTTTAGCTTATTCTAGAGATAAAATGAAAAAAGAAATAGATAAGTATTGTCGTTTATTTTCTTTAGATGAATTATTAAATAAGGATCCTAATAGTTTAGGAGTAAGTGATAAAATTAAGGTCAAGTTAAGTTCTTTTTTAGCTATAAATCCTAAAGTTATAGTTTTGTATGATGTACTTAGTAGTTTAGATTATAATGATTTATGTATAGTAACTGATGTATTAAAAGAGTTTTGTGAAAATGATGGAATTGTTTTAAATTTTACTAGTGATGTAGAGGAATGTATGTACTCTAAAAGAGTTATTATCACTGATAATAAGAAAATATTAGTAGATGGGGAACTTTTAAGTGTTATGAATGAAGAAGCTATACTTAAAAGATTAGGGATAGGGCTTCCTTTTATAATTGAATTAAATAAATATTTAATGGATTATTCTTTAATTGATGAGTATATTTTAGATATTAAAAAGTTGGGAGATGTATTATGGAAATAGTATTTGATAATGTAGTGGTAGAAGCTAATAGAAATACTTTACTTTCTAAAATATTAGTAGATGGTGTTAATTTAAATATTGAAGAAAATAAGATTACTGCTATACTAGGAAACTCTAATAGTGGTAAAACTGTAATTGGAGAGCTTATAAATGCAGTTGTATCTCCTACTAGTGGAAAGGTTTTTATAGGAGATTATGTTAATGATGGTTCTAGAATAAAAGATATTAATTTTTTGCGTATGAGTATTGGTTTTGTTCCACAATCACCTAAGGATACTTTTATTAGTAAAACTGTTTATAAAGAACTTTTAACTGGTATGGAATATTTTAATTATAAAAGCCAGAAAAAAGCTGTTAGGGCAGAAGATGCAATGAAGCTGGTAGGACTTCCTGAAAATCTTAAGTATGAAGATCCTATGAAGTTGAGTATAAGTGAGGCAAGAAGACTTTCTATTGGATGTGTTCTTACTTTTAATCCTAAAGTTATTATTTTAGATGAACCTAGTATAGGACTTAATACAAGAGATATTAATAATCTTATTAGACTTATTAATTTAATGAAGAAGAGATATAAAAAAACTATTATTATTCTTAGTAAAGATACTGATTTTCTTTATAAGATAGCTGAGGAAGTTATAGTTATGAAGGAAAGTAAAGTTATAAGAAGTGGTGGAAGAGAAATATTGGAAGATTCATCATTTTTAACTAATAATAATTTTAAAGTACCTTTTTCTGTTTCATTTGTAGACATGATGAAGACAAAAAATAATGTCATAATAGACTATTCAAGTGATATTAAAGATATAGTTAAGGGGGTGTGTAGAAATGTACTCTAGAAATACATTTGGCAGCTACTTCCCAGTAGATAGTATGATGCATAAAATTAGTCCAGTTGTAAAAATAATTAATTTATTTTTATTTCTTATATTTATATTATTTAGTAATAATTTAAAATTACATTTATTCTTTGGAGTTTTTCTAGTATTAATGATTATTAATAGTAAAGTTCCCCTTAGATACTATATAAATATGATATTTGGAGGAAGATATTTATTTGTTTTCTTAATATTTCTTTTAGCTTTTTTAGGTGTTTCTTTCTCTGTTACTTTAGATATATTACTTAAAGTTATTTATCTTATTTTGTATCTCGCTTTAGTCATTTTTACTTCTTCTTCAAGTGAACTTAGTTATGGAATACAAAAAGTATTAAAACCTTTTAATTTATTTAATTTAAATATGGCAGGTTTCAGTATAAAAGTTGTTAATGTTATTAAGTTTATTCCTACTGTTATAATGAGTGAACAAAAAATATTAAAGTATCTAGCTAGTAGAGGAATTGATTATTATAATTCTTCTATTGTTGGGAAATTTTATGCAGTTAGTAAGAGTATTCCTAATACACTAAGAGTAGCTAAAAGAAGTATGAATGAGTATAAAATCGCTAGTGAAGAACGTTTATTTGATAAAACTAAACCTAGAACTATGCTTGTGTTTAAAAAAATTGGTTTTAATGATGTGTTTTTAATCGCTTTTCATGTTTTATTTATTATTGGTTATGTTTTACAAAGAGGTCGTATATGAAATATTTATTATGTATAAGTTATGATGGTTCTAAGTATTATGGTAGTCAAATTCAAAAAGATAAAGTGACTGTTTTAGGACAAATGACTAAAGTAATATCAAAGATATATAAATGTAATATAAAGCTTTTAGCTTCTTCTAGAACTGATAGAGGAGTGCATGCTAAAGAACAATATGTTACTTTTGAAACAAATAATATTATAGAAGGTATTAATATTCCAGCTGCAATTAATTCTTTAATAGATAAGTCTATTTATGTTAAATCATGTAGAGTAGTTAATGATAAGTTTAATGTACGATATGATGTAGAAAAAAAAGAATATGTTTATAAGATTAATGTTAAAGAATATAATCCTATAGAAAAAGATTATTGTTTACAATATAATAATTATATAAATTTAAAACTTATAAGAAAAGCATCTAAGTATTTAGTTGGTGTACATGATTTTAGATCTTTTACTACAGAACCTAAGGAAAATTCTATAAGAGATATTAAATATATAAAAATAAAGAAAATAGGAAGTTATGTTTATATTTATATATGTGCTGATGGATTTTTAAAATATATGATAAGAAATATCATTGGACTTTTTCTTGAAATTAATGAAGGAAAAAAGAGTGTAAATGATATTAATTATATTATAGATGCAAGAGATAGAACTGTAGCTTCTAGATGTGAAAAATCGTGTGGACTGTATCTTAATAAAATTATATTTAAATAAAAAAAAGACTATTTACAAGAATATCCGTTTCTTGTTAAATGGTCTTTATATTTTTTTTGAGTTAAATATCCACTTGATGTTTCTTTTAATCCAGTAGATAAGAATAAGTCTTCTTTAGATGTTTTATCTAAACTTCTAGTTATTAATATATTATCTTTATTTATTTTATATTCTATATTAAATCCAGATTTTTTATAGCTGTCAGCTTGTAAACGACTAACTATTTTAGCTGTTTCAAATGAAGAAGTACTAACAGCAGTTATTTTATAATATTCGTTATAGGTTTGTGGTTTATCCTTTTTGTATTTTACTTTAATAGTATTTAGTGTAGAAGAGCCACTAACCTCATCTATAGTCTTAGAGCATTCTATATTGTTTTTAGTGCATCCTGTAAATATTATTAGTATAAGTGGCAGTATAATTATTAGTTTTTTCATCTTATCCTCTTTTCTATTATAAGTATATATTAAAAGTAATAATTTTTAAAGAGAAAACTTCATTGTTCGCTTTTAAATTAATTTCAATATGATAAAATAGAGTTAATTTATTAAACAGTTTTTATTTATACATAACTATTTATAGTAATTTAATGACTTTAATTAACCATAATAAGTATTAGAGTTTTAATCCAGTTGATACTAATAATATATGTAATAAAGATTAATAAAATATTTAAATTAAAAAATAAAAATTTATTAAAGAAAGGAGAAAAAAATTGAATATAAATAATAAATTGATTGGAAATGAAAATAATATTATATTTTATACAAATGATGAAGGAGAAGAAAATATAGAGGTTTTATTACAAGAAGAAAATGTATGGCTTAATATGAAATCTATTGCAACGTTATTTGATGTTAATAGGCCTGCAATAGTAAAACATATAGTAAATATTTATGATCAATGTGAATTAGATGAAAATAGCACATGTTCCTTTTTGGAACATGTGGGAAAAAACAATCAAACGTATAAAACAAAATATTATAATCTTGATATGATAATTTCAATAGGATTTAGAGTTAACTCAAAAAAAGCTATAAAGTTCAGAACATGGGCAAATAAAATTATTAAAGATTATATGATACAAGGATTTGCTTTAGATGATGATAGATTTATAAAAGGTAAAAAATCAGATCAAGTGTATTTTAATAGATTACTTGAAAAAATTAAATTAATTCGTACTAGTGAAAGAATGTTTTATCAAAAAATTACAGATATTTTTGCAGAATGTAGTATTGATTATGATAAAAGTAGTGAAATTGCATGTAAGTTTTATGCAACAATTCAAAATAAATTTCATTATGCAATAACTGGAAATACAGCGGCTGAAATAATCTATAATAGAGTTAATAGTAAATGTGAAAATATGGGACTTACAAATTGGAGAGATTCACCTCATGGGAAAATACTTAAAACTGATGTAGTGGTTGCTAAGAATTATTTAACAGAAAAAGAGCTTAAAAATTTAAATAGTATAATCAATATATTTTAGATATAGCCTGTGATAATGCAGAAAGAAATATACCAATGTATATGAAAAACTGGGCAGATGAAGTAGATGAAATTTTAGAAATGAGACATTATGATGTGCTTTCAAATAACGGAAAAATAAGTCATAAAAAAGCATTGGAAAAAGCAACCGATGAATATAAAAAATTCGAGAAAGTACAAGATCAAAATTATATTTCTGATTTTGATAAATTAGTATGTGAGACTAAATATCTAAGTGATAAAGGAAATAATTTTAATAAATAATGTTTGTAATATAAGTGAAAGGAATGATAAATATGTTTGAATTAGTTTCGAAATATAAACCAAGTGGAGATCAGCCACAAGCTATAAAAGAGATTACAGAAAATCTTAAAAATGGTGTAAAAGATCAAGTTCTTTTAGGTGCCACTGGTACTGGTAAAACTTTTACAATAGCGAATGTAATAGTTAATGCAAATAAACCAACACTTGTTTTAGCTCATAATAAGACTTTAGCTGGGCAATTATATTCTGAACTTAAAGAATTGTTTCCAAATAATAGAGTTGAATATTTTGTTTCTTATTATGACTATTATCAACCAGAAGCATATGTTCCAAGTAGAGATTTATATATTGAAAAAGATTCTTCAATTAATGATGAAATAGATGAGTTAAGACATAGAGCAACTTCTGCTTTACTTAAAAGAAATGATGTTATTATTGTATCATCTGTTTCTTGTATTTATAATATTGGAGAAATAGAAGAATATAGAAATAAGATGTTGACTCTTGATACAAATGAAGAGATTAAAAGGGATACAATACTTGAAAAACTTATTAGTATGTTGTATGAAAGAAATGAAGGAGACTTTACTAGAGGAACTTTCAGAGTTAAAGGAGATACAATAGAAATAATCCCGGTGTATGAAAGAAAACACGGAATAAGGATAGAGATGTTTGGCAATAAGATAGAGAGAATTAGTGAGTTTGATACTGTAAGTGGAGTTATCTTAGAAAACAAGGTAAGTGTAACTATATTTCCTGCATCTTTATACGTTACAAATGATGAAAAATTAAAAGTATCAATTGATAGAATTAAAGAGGAATTAGATTCTAGACTTAAGGAATTTGAAAGTGAAGGAAAATACGCAGAGAAAGAAAGATTAAAGCAAAGAACTTTATATGATATAGAGATGTTGAGTGAAACAGGGTTTTGTCATGGTATTGAGAACTATTCTTCTCATATAGCTTTAAGAGATAAAGAAGAAACTCCAACTACTTTAATGGATTTTTTTCCTAAAGATTATTTATTAGTAGTGGATGAATCTCATATGACTTTACCTCAAGTTAGAGGAATGTTTAATGGAGATAGAGCTAGAAAACAAACTTTAGTTGATTATGGGTTTAGATTACCTAGTGCTTTAGGTAATAGACCATTAATGTTTGATGAGTTTAGAAATAAAATTAATCAAGTTGTTTATTTATCCGCAACACCTGGAGATTATGAGTTAGAACTTACTCATGGAAAGTTTAGTGAACAAATTATAAGACCAACTGGATTGCTTGATCCAACAATAGAAATTATGCCTTCTAAAAATCAAATAGATGATATAGTTAAAAGAATAAGAGAACATATTTTAAAAAATGAAAGAGTTATTATTACTACTCTTACTATTAGAATGAGTGAGGAGTTAACTAATTATTTAAAGGATATTGGAATTAAAGTAGCTTATTTACATAGTGAGGTAAAGACTTTAGAACGTATGAATATTATTAGAGCTTTAAGATTAGGAAAGTATGATGTAGTTGTTGGAATTAACTTATTAAGAGAAGGTATTGATATACCAGAGGTTAGTTTAATTTGTATTTTAGATGCAGATAAGCAAGGGTTTTTAAGAAGTGATAGAGCTTTGATTCAAACTATTGGAAGAGCAGCTAGAAATGCAAATGGTCATGTAGTTATGTATGCTGATACTATTAGTGATGCTATGAAAAAGGCAATAGAAGAAACTAATAGAAGAAGAGAAATACAAAATAAATATAATATAGAACATGGTATTACTCCAAAAACTATTGTTAAGGAAATAGGAAAGAGTATAAGTAATGTATCAGAAGAACAGACTGTAGTTAAGAAAATTCTTTCTAAGGCTGAAAAGATGAAGTTAATAGATAAGATAGAAGTAGAAATGAGAAAAGCTGCGAGTGAATTAGATTTTGAAAGAGCTATGGAACTTAGAGATGCTATGTTTGAGCTTAGTATTGAAGAAAAGTAAATCCTCATGTATAATTAATAATAGAGATGAAAAGTATGAAAAAAGATGGATTTACTTTAATTGAAGTTCTTGTAGTTATAGTGATTCTTTGTACAATAGGAGTTTCTTCTATGGGACTTATTTCTTATGCTCTTGAAAATGATAAAGAGAAACAAATTGAGAGATTAAAAACTAATATTGAAGCTTCTACTGAAATATATGTAAATATGAATAGTGAATTATCTTCTAGTATTTATAGTGGAGGTAGTACTTGTATTACTTTATATAGTTTATTATCTAAGGGATTAATAAAGGATAATTTAATTAATCCACTTACTAATGTAAAAATAGATTATAATAGATGTGTAAATGTATCACTTAATAAAGATAGAACTATTAATTATCTTTTTAAATAATAAAGTGCTTATAAAGAAAGTAAAAGATAAATGTTTACTTTTTTTTATATATTGATAATAGTAGTGGAAGAGTAGTATAATACTTCTACAGTTTGAGAAGAGTAAATAAACAAGAGGTGCATAATGGATCAAATAATAATTAAAGGAGCTAGAGAGAACAATTTAAAGAATATAGATGTTGTAATTCCAAAGAATAAGCTTGTATGTATGACTGGAGTTAGTGGAAGTGGAAAATCAAGTTTAGCCTTTGATACTATTTATGCTGAAGGTCAAAGAAGATATGTAGAGAGTTTAAGTGCATATGCTAGACAATTTTTAGGAAATATTGATAAGCCTGAGGTTGATTCTATTGAAGGATTAAGTCCTAGTATTAGTATTGATCAAAAAACAACTAATAAAAATCCTAGAAGTACTGTAGGGACTGTAACTGAAATATATGATTATTTAAGACTTTTATATGCTAGAATTGGAGTTCCTTATTGTCCTAAACATAAAAGACCAATTAAGAGTCAAAGTATAGATGAAATGACTAATAAAGTTATGGAATTAAAAAATGGAATAAAAATAGAAATATTATCTCCTGTAGTTAGAGGAGAAAAAGGAACACATAAAGAATTATTAGAAAGTTTACGTAAAGAAGGATTTGTTAGAGTAAGAGTCGATGGTGTAGTAAAAGATTTAAGTGAAAATATTGTCTTAGAAAAAAATAAAAAGCATGTTATTGATGTAGTAGTTGATAGAATTGAAATAGAAGATGATTCTAGAAGTAGAGTGTTTGAAAGTATAGAAGTTTCCACTAAATTATCCGAAGGTAAAGTATTAATTAATGTCATTCATGATAAAGAAATTCTTATGAGTGAATGTTATGCTTGTCCGGATTGTGATTTTTCTTTAAGTGAGTTAGAACCTAGGATGTTTTCTTTTAATAGTCCTTATGGAGCTTGTCATGAGTGTAAAGGACTAGGTGTAAAATTAAAGATAGATGAAGATATATTAATTCCTGATAAAACAAAAAGTATTATGGGTGGAGCGATAGCTTCTTTTCAAAGTGGGGATACACTTAATATTTATTATAAAAAGTTATCAGATGCTGCGGCATTTTATAAAATAGATTTATATAAACCTTTTAAAGATTTAACTAGAAAAGAACAAGAAATTATTCTTTATGGAAGTGAGGATAAGATACCTTTTGTATATGAAAGTAAGAGTGGAAGTATATTAAAAAGTAATGATGTATTTGAGGGAGTTATTACTAATTTAGAAAGAAGATATATGGAAACTAATTCCGGATATATTAGACAATGGATTGAAGGATATATGACAGAACTTCCTTGTTTAGAGTGTCATGGTGCTAGATTAGAAGAAGCTATATTAAATGTATTTGTTGGAAATAAAAATATTTATGATATTACTCTTCTTAGTATAAAGGATTTACAAATATTTATAGATAATTTAAAGTTAAATAATGAGGAAAAGGAAATATCATTTCTTGTTTTAAAAGAAATTAAATCAAGACTTAAGTTTTTAAGTGATGTAGGACTTGAATATTTAACTTTAAATAGAAGTGCAGGAACATTATCTGGGGGAGAAAGTCAAAGGATTAGATTAGCTACTCAGATAGGTAGTAGATTATCTGGAGTTTTATATGTATTAGATGAACCTAGTATTGGACTTCATCAAAGAGATAATGAGAAGCTAATAAATTCTTTAAAGGAAATGAGAGATTTAGGGAACACTTTAATAGTAGTTGAACATGATACTGATACTATGTTAGCTAGTGATTATATGATAGATATTGGACCTGGAGCTGGAGAAAATGGTGGATATTTAGTAGCTGAGGGAACAGTAAATGATATAATTAACAATAAAAACAGTATAACTGGAGATTATTTAAGCGGAAGAAAGAAAATAGAAGTTCCTAATAAAAGAAGAAAAGGGAATAAAAAGTTTATAACTATAAAAGGAGCTAGTGAGAATAATTTAAAAAATATCGATGTTAAGTTTCCTTTGGGTGAGTTTATTTGTGTAACTGGAGTTAGTGGAAGTGGAAAGAGTAGTTTAATTGGTGAAACTTTGTCAAAAGCTATAGCAGCTAAAATTTATAATTCTAAAGATAAACCAGGAAAGTATAAGTCTATTTCTGGTATAGAAAATGTTGATAAGATTATTAATATTACACAAGATCCAATAGGTAGAACTCCTAGAAGTAATCCAGCTACATATGTAGGAGTATTTGATGCTATTAGAGATGTTTTTGCTGAGACAAAAGAAGCTAAAATAAGAGGATATAATAAAGGTAGATTTTCATTTAATGTAAAAGGTGGAAGATGTGAGGCTTGTAGTGGAGATGGAGTTAAAAAGATAGAAATGCATTTTCTTCCTGATGTTTATGTTCCATGTGATGTTTGTCATGGTAAAAGATATAGTAAAGAAACTTTAACTGTTAAGTTTAAAGATTTAAGTATTTCAGATGTTCTTAATTTAAGAGTTGATGAAGCTATAAAAGTATTTGAAAATATTCCTAAGGTTTATAAACCACTTCTTACTATTCAAGAGGTGGGACTTGGATATGTAAGACTAGGACAGGCTGCTACTACTCTTAGTGGTGGTGAAGCTGCACGTGTAAAACTTGCTAAAGAACTTCAAAGACGTCCTACAGGGAAAAGTATATATATCTTAGATGAACCTTCTACTGGATTACATCAAGATGATATTAAAAAGCTTTTACTTATATTAAATAGAATTGTAGATAATGGAGATACTGTTATAGTAGTTGAACATAATTTAGATATTATTAAAGTAGCTGATTATATTATTGATTTAGGTCCAGAAGGTGGAGATAATGGAGGAAGTTTAATTGTAGCTGGTACTCCGGAAGAGATTGTTTTATGTTCTTCTTCTTATACTGGTAAATATTTAAAGCCTTTATTAGAAAAGAAATAAAGTATATATATTTTCAATAGAAATTACATTTTCTGTATTATATTTAGGCAAAGTTCTAATAAATGTATAGTTATATATAGTATTTATTAAGATTTAAACAAAAAAAGTGTTTAAATCTTAATTTTATGCTATAATATAAATGAGAGGTGATAATTATGAAGTTACTTAAAGTTGTAGCTAATAATTTTAAATTATGTGAAGATAATTTTACAATTTGTTTTGTACCAACTGCTAGAAAGACCGAAGAGGATAAAGAATATGAATTACAAGAGATTGATGAAAATTTATTTGTTTTTAATACTTTAGCTTTTGTTGGTAAGAATGCTTCCGGAAAGACAACCACTATGGAACTATTATCTTTTGTGTATGATATTTTATCTAATTTTAGAATTAAAAATAATATTAATCTTATTACTGAAGATTTAAATATTGATATTACTTTTTATAATGAAGGAATTTTATATCACTATGTAAGTGATATTAAGAAACGTGTAGATAATGTTTTATTTTCTAATCAAAGATTATTTTCTAAAAAATATATTAAGACTGGTTTTAATGACATTTTTAATTATGATAAGTATGAGGAAATAATATATAATGATGAGCTTCCAGAAGATACATCTATACTATTTAGAGTATTAAAAAAAATATCAATTAGAGGAGTGTATTTTAAATCTCAAGATGTTACTGGAGATTCATTTGATTTTGCCTTTGATTTATATGATATATTGAAAGATGTAAAACCTAATCTTATTAAGAGAGTATTAAAATTATATGATGAGCATATAAGTAATATTGAAAAAAAAGATAATGAAACATTTAAAATAACTTATAATAATAATAAAAGTTATGTAGTGAATGGACACGAACTTTTTTCTATTTTATCAAGTGGTACTACTAAAGGTTTAACATTGTTTTCATTTGTGATATTGTCTTTGCATAATGGATTTGATTTAATTATAGATGAAATTGAAAATCATTTTCATAGAACTTTAGTTGAAAATATAATTTTACTTTATAAAGATAAAAAAATTAATAAAAATAATGCTTCAATTATAATTACTACTCATTATCCAGAACTATTAGATTTGTTTAATAGATCTGATAATGTATATGTAACTAAATATGATAAAAAAATTCATTTAGAAAATTTAAATTTTGATTATAATGTTAGAAGTGAATTATTAAAAAGCAAAAAATTTTTTCAAAATGCTTATGGTACTAACATTAGTTATGAAGCATTAATGGAATTTAAAGAGGAGTTAATGTAGGTGTAGTGGAGTATTTATTGTTGTGCGAAGGGTCTAATGAAAAAGCTGTAATCGATTTATTAATTGATGATAATAAATTATTTATTAGTAGAAAGAATCTTTTAAATAGAGAGGTGTTTGTATGTAGACAAATATGTAAAACACCTTCAGTTGTTAATGCTCTTAGAATATATGATTCCGAAGTTTTTATTTTTAGAATAGGGGACAAATTAAATGATGAGTTTGTAATTCCAAAAGAGTTTCAAAATAAAATAAATAAAGTTAATATTAAAAAATTATGTACAAAACCTGAAATAGAGATGCTTCTTATTATTAATCAAAAAAAAGTAAAAGAATATGAGAAATGTAAATCAAATTTAAGCCCTAAAGTTTTTGCTAAAATTAATATTAAAATGAATAAAAGAAAGTACGACTGTAGAACGGACTTTTGGAGTATATATTATAAAGATAGAGTTAATGAACTGGTTGATGATATTAAATATCAAAAAAAATATAAAAAAAATACTAAAATAAAGGATGAAGAATATTTAGCTGATCTTCTTAAGTAAAGCTAAATATTCTTCTCTTGTTTTTTTATTATGTTTAAGCTAAAATTGAGTATAGAAAAGAAAGGTGGAGAAATAATATGAATAAAAATGTTGTAGTTAATGTAAAAGAGGAAAAACCATCTATTTTAAGTTTGGTTTTAGAACTTAGTATTAATATAATAGTTTATGCTTTAATATTAATGTTAGCATCTGTAGTTTTTAGTAATAATTTTTATGTATCTAATATTGGATATGCTATATTAGGGGCTATTATACTTAGTATTCTTAATGCAACTATTAAACCATTGTTAGTGTTTTTAACACTTCCAATTACATTTATATCATGTGGAGTTTTATATCCTATAGTAAATATAATTGTTCTTAAGTTTACTGGTTTAATTTTAGGTAGTAATTTTGTTGTAACTGGATGGTTAGTTCCATTCTTTATAGCTTTGTTTATTAGTGCATCTAAAATATTTTTAGATACTTTAATAGTAAGACCAATAGTAAGGAGTATACGTAATCATGAGTGATAGTTTAATAACTATAGGGAATTTCTCTATAAAATGGTATAGTGTTTTAATAGTATTTTCAGTTATAATTTCAATTATCTTTATAGTAAAAGAAGCTAAAAAATTTAAGATAGATAAAGATTTTTTAATTAATTTATTATTTTGGACAATATTATTTGGTATTATAGGTGCTAGAGTATATTATTGTATTTTTAATTTTGAATATTTCAGTAATAATATAATTGATGTATTTAAAATTTGGGAAGGTGGACTTGCAATTCATGGAGCTTTAATAGCAGGGGCTGCAACTATACTTATATATTGTAAAAAATATAAAGTTCCATCTTTATTAATATTTGATATAATGGTTCCTTTTTTACTTCTTAGTCAAGCTATTGGGAGATGGGGAAATTTCTTTAATCAAGAGGCGTATGGAAGTTTAACTACTATTGATACTTTACATAAGTTGTTTATACCAGATTTTATTATATATGGAATGAATATTAACGGGGCTTATTATTTACCAATGTTTTACTTTGAAAGTTTGTGGTGTCTTCTTGGAGTAATAGTTTTATTAGTAATTAGAAAATTAAAATATACAAAGATTGGAGTACAATTTGGTGTATATTTAATGTGGTATTCTTTTGGTAGGTTTTTTATAGAATACTTTAGAACTGATAGTTTAATGTTTGGATATTTTAAAGTAGCTCAAATAATTAGTTTGATATTATTTATATTAGGATTAATTATATTATTAATTCAGTATAGGAAGCCTAAGTTAGATAATTTATATAGAGAATATAAAGAAATAGATGTTAAACATTTTAAATAAGGAGAAAATATTATGTATGATGTAGTAGTTATAGGAATGGGCCCAGCTGGATTAAATGCTGGACTTTATGCTAAAAGAAGTGGTCTTAAGACTTTAATGATAGAGAAAAGTGCTCCTGGAGGAAAAGTTAATTATACTAATGTAGTTAATAATTATTTAGGATTTGATAGTATAAGTGGATCTGATTTAGCACAACAGATGTTTAGTCATGTCATTAAAGAAGAAGTTCCTTATATTATAGAAGAAGTAAAAGATATTATAGTTACTAGTGATAAAAAGACAGTAATTACAAATAAACAGACTATTGATTGTAAAACTATAATTATATGTGGTGGTAAAGTTAATAAAAAATTAGAAGCTAAAGGAGAAAAACAAAATAATATAAGTTATTGTGCAGTATGTGATGCTCCTTTATATAAGAATAAAACTGTTGCAGTTATAGGTGCTGGAAATTCTGCTTTTGAAGAAGGATCTTATCTTTCATCATTTGTAAAGCATGAGTATATTTTAGTTAGAAGTTCAATTAAAGCTGATAAGGTTTTAATAGATGAGGTTAAGAGTAAAAAGAATATAGAAATTTTATATGATGCTGTTTTAGATACTATGAATTATGAAGAAGATGTTTTAAAGTCAATAACTCTTACTAATAAAAAGACAATAGATGTAGATGGAATTTTTGTATATATTGGATCTTCTCCACTTGCAGAGTATACTAGTAAAATAAATATTACTAATGAACAAGGATTTATTGAAGTTGATAAAAATCAAGAAACTAGAGTTAAAGGAATATATGCAGCGGGAGATATAATTAAAAAAGATTTATATCAAATTATTAATGCAGCTTCTGAAGGGGCAGTCGCTGCTAATGAAGCTCGTAAATATATAAATAGTTTAAAAGAGGAGATATAAATTATGTTAGTATATGGAAAGAATGTAGCTAGAGAAGTTTTAAAACATAAAGAAGATGTAGTTAAACATATTTATATTACTTCTAAGTTTAATGATAAAGAAATTATTGGATTAATTTCTAGAAATAAAATGAAGAGTGAAATAAAAAGTTCAGAAGAATTAGAAAGATTAACTGTTTCTAATCATCAAGGAATAGTACTAGATATCCTTGAGTATAGTTTTTATGATATTGATGATGTGTATGAAGATGATGAAGCTTCATTTTTAGTCATTTTAGATCATATAGAAGACCCTAGAAACTTTGGAGCTATAATTAGGACTTGCGAATGTGCTGGTGTTCATTATATAATAATACCCAATAAGAGAAGTGTGGAAGTTAATGGAACTGTTTACAAGGCAAGTAGTGGGGCTATTGTTAATACAAAAATAGTGAGTGTGTCTAATTTAAATAACACTATTACTAAGCTTAAAGCTAAAGGTTTTTGGATTATAGGAACTGATTCAAAGGGAGAAGTTTATAGTTCACTTAATTATAAAGATAAGACTGCTTTAGTAATAGGTAGTGAGGGAGAAGGACTTAAAGAATTAGTTAGAAGAAATTGTGATTATATCGCAAGTATTCCTCTTAATGGTAGTGTTAATTCACTTAATGCATCTGTAGCCGCTGGAATTATGATTTATGAGGTTGTTAGATCTAGAAAGTAAAGGTGAAAAGATATTAATTATACAAATGATAATGAATTATTATTTATGGTTCATGAAGATAATGAAGAAGCTCAATATACTTTAATAGAAAAATATAAATTTATTATAAATAAGGCAGTTTCTTCATATAGAAAAGTAATAAATAATATGGGACTTGAAGATAAAGATTTATATCAAGAAGGTATGATAGGACTTATAAAAGCTATTAAAACTTATGATACAAGAAAGAATGCTTTATTTTCTACTTATGCTACAAAAGTAGTAGAAAATGCTTTAGCTTCTGCAGCTAGAACTGCTTTTAGACAAAAGAATAAGACTTTAAATGAATCTTATAGTTTAGATATAGAGGATGATACTTCTAAGAGTTTCTATCAATATATACAAGAGTATGGAAATGATCCTTCAATAAAATTAATAAATATTGAAGAAGAAGAGTATTTAACAGAAAAAATTAAATCTAAATTAACTTCTTTTGAAGAACAAGTATTTAATCTTAAAATATATGGTTTTACTAATGATGAAATAAGTACTATTACAATTAAAGAAAAGAAAGCTATAGAGAATTGTCTTAATAGAATTAAAATTAAATATAAAGAAGTAATTAATGAACAAAGATAGGGGGAGAAGTATAATATGGAAGAACATTTAACTTGGGATGAATATTTTATGGCAGTAGCTAAACTTACTGGTATGAGAAGTAAAGATCCGTCTACACGTGTAGGAGCGTGTATTGTTGGAAGTGATAAGAGAATATTATCTATTGGATATAATGGAGCACCTAACGGATACCCAGATGATATATTTCCTTGGCAAAGAGAGGGAAAAGCTCTTGATACTAAGTATTTATATGTAGTTCATGCAGAGAGAAATGCTATACTTAATTATAAAGGTTCTAGAAGAGATTTAGAGAATGCTTCTATTTATGTAGATTTATTTCCTTGTAATGAATGTGCTAAAGAGATAATACAAGTAGGGATAAAAGAAGTTATTTATTTATCTGATAAGTATGCTTTAACAGATTCAACTATAGCATCTAAAAGATTATTTGATGTTTGTGGAGTGAATTATAGATGTTTAGAAGAAATCCATCAAGTCGAATTACAATTAAGTTTAAAAAATAAATAAACTTTTTTATAAGAAGGAGATTAATAATGGATAAATATATTATTATTAGTAATGAATATTTTGAAATATATATTAGTGATAAATTAGAAAATTATGGAAAAGAAATATTAAAATATACAACAGAGAAAATAAAAGAATATTTAATATTTTTTAAAGAAAAAAATTATAAAGAAATAATAAAATGTTCTTATTTTACTAATAGAGAAGATTTTATAAATAGGATTAAGAAATTCTCTTTAAAAGATGCAGAATCACTTCCAACTTGGGTTAGTGGATGTTTTTATGGAGGAGAAATACAAATATTAGTAAATGAAGAAGATTTATCTAATACATTTTTTTCTCTTACTCATGAGACATTTCATATTCTTTTTTCTAAATTTGTTTTTGAAAAGAATAATTATGGTAGAATTGTTTGGTTAGATGAATCACTTGCATTGAACTTTGATGGTGGAGTGATGAGATTAATAAATGATAATAAATTTATAGATTTAGTTAAATCTATTATTAATATAGATAATCTACCATCAATGAGTAAATTACCACTAAAAAATAATAATTTATGTACTAAGAAATATAGTGAATATGATTTATTTAGAATAGTTGGAAGATATTTAATTGAAACAAAAAGTGATGAAGAGCTTTTTGAATATATACATGAAGAGAAAAGAATATTGAAGGATGGAGAAACAATATTACAGACAAGTTTAATGTATTTCAAAAATAAATATAATTTATAAATTATGTTTATTTTTTCTTTTTTCTTTCTATTTTATTGATGATATGCTATAATCTTTATACGAAATGAACTTTTGTAAGAGGAGAGAAAAGAAAAAATGAGTAAAATAAATATATTAAGTTTAGGTGGATTAAATGAAAACGGAAAGAATTTATATACAATTAGTATAGATGATAAAATATTAGTATTTGATGTAGGGCTTAAATTTGCACCAGATAAAATGTATGGAGTAGATTATATTATTCCTAATTTTTCTTATTTAATAGAAAATAAAGATAAAATAGTAGGAGTATTTATATCTCATGCACATTATGAAAATATGGGAGCTTTACCAGATCTTTTAAGGGTATTACCAGAAATAGATGTATATGCTTCTGCTTTTTGTTCTAAAATAATAGAACTTGAATGTAAGGAAGATAATGTTTTAATTAAAAATCTTCATGTATGTAGTGCTTATAAAAAAATAGAATTTGGAGAATTTAGTGTATTTCCTTTTAGTGTAACTCATTCTGTACCAGAAAGTTTTGGATATGCAGTTAATACTAAAAATGGAGCTGTAGTATATATGGCTGATTTTGTTATAGATCCTACAATGAATGGTGTATATGATATGGATTTAGGTAAACTAGCTTATATAGGTAAACAAGGTGTTTTAGCTTTAATGTGTGAAAGTGTATTTTCTGAGAAGAAAGGACATACTTCTCCTAATCATAAATTATTACCTTATTTTAAGAAAGTAATTAATGGAAATGATGGAAGAATATTCTTTTCTATTTTAGCTTTACATATATATACAATTCAAACTATATTTGATTCTATTAAAGATACTGATAGAAAAGTTGTTATTATGGGAAAACATTTACATAATATAATTATGATGTGTATAGATAATAATTATTTAGATATAGATAAATCTAAAATAGGAGATTTAACTAATCTTAAAGATAAAAATATTATTGTTTTAGTAAGTAATGATAGAGAAAATCCTTATTATAACTTAAATAGAGTAGTAGGTGGATATGATAAATTTATTACTTTAGAAGACACAGATACTATTTGTTTTGCTGATCCTTCATATGATGCATATGAAAAGACTTTATCTAAACTTATGGATGATATAGCGATTAAAGGCGCTAATATAGAAAGTGTTCCTCATGAAAAGAGTGTAAGACTTCATGCTTCAAGTGAAGATATTATGTTAATGATAAGATTATTTAATCCTAAGTATTATATGCCTATTAAAGGGGAATATAGATATATGGTAGGGAATGCTTCTTTAGCTAAGAACGTAGGAATAAAAGAAGAAAATATATTATTAAGAGATAAGGGAGACATTGTAACTATATTAGATAAAGAATTAGTTAATTCTAATGATAGAGTATATGTAGATGATACTTTAATAGATGGTAAGAGTACCGCTGATGTAGGAGATGTAGTTATTAAAGATAGAGAAATGTTAGGGAATAATGGTCTTGTTCTTATAAGTGCAACTCTTAGTAAAAAAACTAAGAAAATTAAAGTAGGTCCTAGTGTTGTTACTAGAGGATTTATATATGTTAAAGAAAATCAAGTTTTAATAGATGAAATAACTAAAAGAAGTGAAGAGATAATAAAGAATAATACCCATAATGAAAAATATGCTGATTATGTAAAGATAAGAACTGAGATAAGAGAACAAATAGGTCAATATCTTTATAAAGAAACTGAATGTAAACCAGTTATTTTAACAGTAATACAGGAGATGTAAGAAAAGTGATTTATTTAGATTATAGTGCAACTACACCTGTTTTAGAAGAGGTGTTAGATACTTATATTAAAACTACTAGAGACTTTATAGGAAACCCTAATTCTATACATTATGAAGGAAATAGAAGTAGAGAATTATTAATAAAAGCTAAAACTCAAATTTCTAATATTTTTAATGTTAAAAATAATGAAATTATTTTTACATCTGGTTCTAGTGAATCAAATAGTAGTGCTATTTTAGGAGTCGCTAGAAAATATAAAAATAGAGGAAAACATATTATTTCTACATATCTTGAACATAAAAGTGTATTAGATACTTTAGATTATTTATCTTTAGAAGGATATGAAATATCTTATGTTAAATTACAAGAAAATGGACAAATAGATTTAAAAGATTTAGAAAGTTTGATTAGAAAAGATACTATACTATTAACTGTTTGTGCAGTTAATAGTGAAGTAGGATATAAAGCTCCTTTAAAAACAATAAGACAAATAGTTAATAAAAAGAATAAATTAACTATAATACATTCAGATATGACACAAGCTTTAGGTAAAACTAATTTTAATTTAAATGATGTTGATCTAGCTTCTTTTTCAGGACATAAGATATATGCAGAAAAGGGAATAGGAATATTATATAAAAAAGAAGATATTAATATTACTCCTTTAATCTTTGGAACTACAAGCAATACTCCTTTTAGAGGAGGTACGCCCTCACTTCCTTTAATAGTTAGTTTATCAAAAGCAGTAAGAATGATAACTGAGAACTTAGAGGAAGATATAAAATATGTTGAAAAATTGAAAAATATGATAATTAAAAGCATGGAAAAATATGATGTTATAATTAATTCTAATTCATTATGTGTTCCACACATAGTGAATTTAAGTTTAATGAATATTAAAAGTGAAACTTTTGTAAGAGCAATAGAAAGATATAATATTTATATAAGTACAAATACAGCTTGTTCTTCATTAGAAGAAAGTAGTGCTATAAAAGCTATAAGTGATGATAAGAGAAGAAGTACTAGTACTATAAGAATTAGTTTATCTAAATATACAACAGTAGAAGAAATAAAAGAATTTATAAGAGTATTTGATTTAGTTTATAATTCTTTTATTAGGAGTTAAATTATGGAAAAAGTAATATTAGTTAAATATGGAGAACTTACTACAAAAAAAGATAATAGAAATTTCTTTATAAATGCTCTTAAAAAAAATATTGAATTAAAATTAAAAGATATTAAATATGAAGTTAAAAGTGATTATTATAGAATGTTTATATATGTATTAGAAGAAGATATAAATAAAACATTAGATATTTTATCTAATGTTTTTGGAATACATGGAATATCAGTCGCTTATCTTTTAAAAGATAAGAGTATAGAAAATTTGTATTACTCTATTGAAGAATATGTTAAAACTATAGAATTTTCTACTTTTAAGATAGTTACTAAAAGAAGTGATAAATCTTTTTTAATTAAAAGTATGGATCTTTCTTCTTCTTTAGGAGGAGTAGTTCTTAAATATAAAAAGAATGTTAGTGTAGATGTACATAATCCTAATATTATTATTTATGTAGAGATTAGACAAGAAGGTATATATATTTATAGTGATAATATTAAAGGAAAGGGAGGATATCCTGTAGGAGTTCAAGGTAAAGCTTTATTAATGCTTAGTGGAGGGATAGATTCTCCAGTAGCAGCTTATTTATCTATAAAAAGAGGAATTAAACTAGATTATATTTATTTTGAATCTATTCCTCATACTTCACTAGAAGCTAGAAATAAAATTATAAATTTAGCGAATATTATTGATAAATATGGGAATGGATCTAATATATATATAATTAATTTTACTAAAATACAAGAATATATATATAATAATTTTGATAAAAATTATATGATAACTATTATGAGAAGAGAAATGTATAGAATAGCAGAAATAATCGCTAAAAAACATAAATGCAATGCTATTATTAATGGAGAGAGTATAGGACAAGTAGCTAGTCAAACATTAACTAGTATAAGAGCCGTTAATGAAGTTACTTCTTTTCCGGTAATTAGACCACTCGCTACTTATGATAAAGAAGAAATAATTAAAATATCAAAAGAAATAGGTACTTATGAAACTAGTATTTTGCCTTTTTTAGATTGTTGTACTGTTTTTGTACCTACTCATCCTATAATTAATCCAGATATTTCTTATATTAATAAAATGGAAGAGAATAATAATATGGATATACTTAGAAATGAAGTGCAAAGGGATATAATTAAAATATCTATTCCAATAAATAAAGAATTAAATGAATATTTATAATAATAAAAGATAATACTATTTATAGGTGAATAGTAATGGAAAATACTTATGAATATAATTTAGCAATAAATTTTTATTTAAAAAAAGAAAATTTATTTGATAAATCTTTAAGAAGAACTATAAGATTTTAAAACATAATAATAATTTATGTTTTTTTTGTTAAAAAAAACATAAATCTATTGATTTATATAAATTATATGATAAGATATTCTTGTAAGATAGATGAAAAGAGGATTGATCTTAAGATATGAATAATATTTTTCATATACTTAAATCAAAACTTAGAAATAAGTTTTTTTTGAGTATAACAATATGTGTAATGTTAGGTATGGTAACAATGGTAAGTTATTCTCT